>JBAQEN010000650.1:0-1915 GCA_049286765.1 Methylococcaceae bacterium | reverse complement strand
GCGTTACCGCCGCTTGCGGATTCCATTCGACATGAATCCGCCCGCCAAACGTGTCAACCGAAACCGGGTCGGCTAACGGTATCAAAGCTTTCGTTTGGGTTTCACCCAATGGGTGAGTCATGATCTCTTGCATAAGCACCTCCTTGCTACATAATTTCAATCAGTTAGCAGGTTTTTGCAAGTTTTAACTGCTCTTTTCAGGTTTAAAGATAGCAATTAAATCGCGTGAAACGCCGTGGAATGCGGGAGAATTCACGCCATGATCCCCGTATTGCGTTTCACCCCATTCGGGCTACTTGCTATTTTCTTCAACCAATTGCGAAATGTACGGTTTTACCGATTCTGGTCAACATATCAACCAAAGCATCAATCGTAAATTTACTTGCTTTTTTGTTCACAACGTCAGACACACGTGGGCGTGTTATATGCAAGATCACGGCAGCTTCCTCTTGTTTCAGATGGTTTTCTTTAATCCATTTTGCCAACTCACCCATTAGCGCCTCTTTCAAGACCTTGGTGTCGTTGATGCGTTTTCGTGATTCAGCTTGGAGTTGCTCCGCTTCATTCAGATCAAATCCGAGTTCAACAAACAGATTCGCACCTGGCTGCGTTACATGTCTTATTTTTGTATCAATATCGTTCATTTCGACTCACTCCTTTTTCTTACTAAAGCTCTATAGCGAGCTTCTATAATATCTTTGTCGCGCTTTGTGGTAGATTCGGTTTTCTTCTGAAAGCAGTGAAGCACATAAATAGCTTCGTCAAACTTAGCCACGTACATAACTCGATAAATGCCGGTAGCATCCCTAATACGGATTTCCCGAGTGCCCGCGCCTGCATTACCGAATGGTTTCCAATCATCCGGCTCAAGCCCTGCTTGCACTTTTCCTAACTGAAATCCAGCTTCTCGTCTCGACTCAAGTGGAAAGTTAAAAATATCCGCATAAGCCGAACCCATCCAGCGGATTTCTTTTTCTTGCTCCATTTCTAATTCATACTTACATTGTATCAAATTTTATACGACGATCAAGCTGCATTATGGCATTAACATTCTCGCTCTGGCAACATTACGCCCATATTTATAGATCGTTGTCCTTGACAACGC
This sequence comes from Methylococcaceae bacterium, assembly GCA_049286765.1. Classification (GTDB taxonomy): domain Bacteria; phylum Pseudomonadota; class Gammaproteobacteria; order Methylococcales; family Methylomonadaceae; genus JAGXGJ01. The sequence goes on along the minus strand of JBAQEN010000650.1, from coordinate 810 downwards.
ATATCGCTTAGCCCAGCCGTTCAAACAAATGATAACCAACCTCTCCGGCAACTTTACTTTTGAGCTGCCGCCAGTTTTCAGGCATGCCATCAAGTTTCAGTGAACTTTCCGCTTCAACATAGATTTTTGCATGGCGGCTTAACCAGTCTTTTTCTTCCAGCCACTGACAGGTCTGAACAGCCAACCCGATAGAAAAAGGCGGATCAATAAATACCACGTCAAAAGGCTCGACATTACCCGCCAGATAACGGAACACGTCCGATTGAACGATTTTTATCTGGTTGGCGGCCAACTTGATTGCATTTTCTTTTAAAGCTCGACAGGCCAGTGCATTGTTTTCTACCTGAATGACTGACTTTGCTCCCCTGGAAGCCGCTTCAAAACCTAAAGCGCCGCTACCGGCATATAAATCCAGACAACGTCTGCCGATGATGTCATTTTGCAACCAATTGAATACCGTTTCGCGAACTCTGGCGGGTGTCGGTCTCAATCCCGGCGCATCGACAAAGGTTATACATCGACTGCGCCAGTTTCCTCCGATTATCTTAAGTTTATTTTGCACTTTTTTCGGCTGACTTACCGACGGTTATGGTTTGCAATAACTGCGGATCAACGCGGCGTTTAAAGGCATCCGTTATGGATGCGACCGTCACTTGCTCAATTTTTTGTTGAAAGGTATCCAGGTAATCCAGCGGCATATCATAAAAACCGATCATGGCAACATAGCTGGACAGTTCTTTATTGGTATCAAATCGCATCGCAAAACCGCCGGTAATATTTTTCTTGGCGGCGACAAGCTCGGCTTCTGTC
>JBAQEN010000649.1:0-1711 GCA_049286765.1 Methylococcaceae bacterium | reverse complement strand
CCCGAAATCCATTTTTGAAAATGTAGCCTATGGGCTTAGAATTCAGGGTATTAACGATAAGCGTATATTGGAAGAAACCGTCGAAAACGCCTTGCGCGGTGCGGCGCTCTGGGATGAAATGAAAGATCGCTTGAATGACAATGCTCTAGGCATTTCTGGCGGTCAACAGCAAAGACTGGTTATTGCCAGAGCGATTGCGATAGAGCCTGAAGTGTTGTTGCTGGATGAACCGGCTTCGGCACTGGATCCTATTTCAACGTTAAAAATCGAAGAGCTGATTAATGAACTTAAGGAAAAATATACTATAGTTATAGTCACGCACAATATGCAGCAGGCCGCACGTGTTTCCGACTACACGGCGTTTATGTATATGGGCGAATTGATTGAAATAGGTACAACCAGCGAGTTATTTACCAATCCCAGAAAACAACAAACAGAAGATTATATTACCGGCCGGTATGGATAATAAGGAGTAGACAATGGACAATAGCAAAATAGGGCAACATATATCCGAGCAGTTTAATAAAGAGCTGGAAGATATACGCAATAAAGTGTTAACCATGGGAGGATTGGTTGAACAGCAGATAGAACTGGCGGTACAGGCTTTTACGACAGGCGATGTAGAACTGGCCGACCAGGTTATCAAGCAGGATAACCAGGTTGATGCGCTGGAAATGGACATAGATTTGGAATGTACGCAAATTTTAGCTTTAAGGCAACCTACGGCATTTGATTTACGGCTGTTGATTACGGTGATTAAAATTATTCATGAGATTGAAAGAGTAGGTGACAAGGCTGAGCGCGTCGCTCAAATGGCAATACAGCTGGCGGGTGTCGAAAGCAAATTTCCGCATCATGAATTGGAGCATATGGCCGAGCTGGTTAAGGGAATGTTGCATGATGCACTGGACTCCTTTGCCAGAATGACCATAGAGGAACTGGCTGAAATTACCGAACGAGATGATAAGGTTGATCGTGAATATGAGAATATTCTCAGGCAGTTAATTACCAGAATGATGGAAGATCCAAGAAATATTACCAGAACCTTGGATGTGCTTTGGACGGTTCGCGCATTGGAAAGAATAGGCGATCATGCCTGTTATATCTGCGAACATTTGGTTTATATGATCAAAGGCGAAGATGTACGCCATTTGAGCCAGTCAGAATTGGAATCAAAACTGAAAGCATAACGGTTTTAAATAGCAAAAAGGCGAGACACCCATCAGTGTCTCGCCTTTTTTATTGTTTTTATGTTCTTGAAATTATTTTTCCAGGCCAATAAAATCCCAAACCTTGTGGGAGAGAGTTGAGCTAACGTGCTCGGGTACAGGTGGACCATTGGGATAATTTAGCAGATAAACCCGGCCGGCATCCTCGGCAAGTTCCGCCATCTGAAGATTGCTGTAGCCTTCCTGTAAAACCAGCAATGCATAGGGTACTGCCGTGGTCCGCTGATATTTTTCAATGACAGTAGAGGCTCTGTTAACGGCGGCAACATAAGCTTTACGTTTCAAATAATAGCGTGCAACGTGAACTTCATACATCGCCAGGTTGTTTTTAAGTGCAATTATGCGTTGCCGGGCATCGGGTACATATTTGCTTTGAGGGAACCGGCGTATCAGTTCTTCAAAATTATTCAAGGCATCCCGAGCGGTACCCGGATCTCGTTGAGAGGTATCGGTCGGCAGAAAGCGATCGATAAAGCCTATGC
>JBAQEN010000648.1:0-6132 GCA_049286765.1 Methylococcaceae bacterium | reverse complement strand
GCCTGTGCACATCGCTGATGATCCGCTCACCTGTGTTGCCAGAGGTGGAGGTATGGTTTTGGAAATGCTTGATAAAAAAGGAATCTCAACCTTTTCATTAGAGTAACAATGCATTCCCTTTTAATTTTTTTCTGACAGCGACTCGAAAATCTAATCCGCTCGCTACATTTTTAAAACTGAAAAGCAGTCATTAAATGTTTTTTAACATTTTGCTCATCACCCAGAACACTAAGATTTATGATTTTGTTCGTCCTTCCTGTAGTAATCAATAGTTCAAATGTTTTTTATTTTGTTAAAAGGCATTTTGTTACCGGCTTACGAGGTATCCCGCTATAAAACTATTATTTACCAACGGTCCATCAATAAACACCCGCCTGCTAGTAGCAGTCATTGCTTCCGTTGCTCTACTTGCTACTGAGAACAAAAGCCAACAATTGGATCCACTGCGTACAACATTATCGATTTTTATCGACCCATTAAAGTATCTGGTCGATTTGCCTACCCTAGTGGTCAAAAATGCTACCGACACTGTTATCTCATATGAGGCCTTAAAAAAGGAAAACAAAAGATTGCGCGAGGATCAACTTATTCATCAAACTAGACTGCTTAAATTTGCTGCTCTTGAAAAAGAAAATATTCGTTTGCGTGCGTTGTTGGAAAACTCTTTTAAACTTGGCGAACAAGTATTGGTTGCCGAATTATTATCGATTAATATGGCGCCTTATGAACATATCGTTGTTGTCAACAAAGGCACTCGTTTTGGCGTTCACCCCCAACAACCGGTACTGGATGCAAATGGCGTTGTCGGGCAGGTTTTTAGGACGTTACCATTCAGTTCCGAGATCATGTTAATTACCGATCCGAATCATGCCATTCCCGTGCAAGTCAATCGGAATGGTTTATTAACTATCGCAGTCGGCAGTGGGCAATTGAACCGCCTAGTCTTGCCCTTTTTACCGGGTAATGCGGATATTCGCCCGGGCGATTTACTGATAACATCAGGTTTGGGAGGCACTTTTCCACAAGGCTATCCAGTGGCCGTCGTAGATGAATTTACCTCACAGCCTAATAAAGCATTCGTCACCATTTCTGCAACACCCAAAGCCCAACTGGATCGCAACAGAGAACTGATGATAGTCTGGAGCAAATCAAGCCCGGTTCCGCTCATTTCAAAACCAACAGCAAATGATACAGAAACCAAGACTCATATCGATAAATAAATACGTTGGATTTGGCCGCATTATATTGACAATAATCCTGGCAATGTGCCTCCGAATCGCTCCATGGCCTGACGCTTTAGTGGCATTTAATCCTGACTGGGTGCTGTTAACGCTTATCTACTGGTCGCTTGCCGTGCCTGAACGCGTAGGCATATTTCACGCCTGGACATTTGGCTTACTTACCGATGTATTAACTGGCAGGCTACTTGGACAATACGCCTTGGCTTATTCATTGGTCATTTATATTTGCCTGAAACTGCACAAACGTTTGCGCCAATTTCCTTTAACTCAACAGGGGCTTTTTATTTTTTTCTGCTTACTGCTGTCGCAATTACTACTTTTTTTAATAAAGAACTTTCAGCATCCTGCGCAACTTCATGCCTCTTTCTGGTTGCCTGTTCTTACCGGCACGGTATGTTGGCCATTGATCTATACGGTATTGCGCTTTGTCCGTTTATCATGACATATTAAATCGTATACGCAGCAACACATGTCCCGCAACTATTCTGTAAAAGACAATACAGTAGAGAACCGTCTATTTATCAATCGTATTGTTGCCGCATTCATTATTATTATTTTGTTAACGGCTGGCCTGATTGTACGCTTGATGTATTTGCAAATTGTCGGCCACGAACATTATTCATCTCTGGCAAAAGATAACAGCATTAAAATTGTACCTCTGGTGCCGAATCGAGGCATCATCTATGATCGGCACGGCAAGATTCTGGCTGAAAACATGCCGTCATATAGCCTGGAACTTATCCCGGAAAAAATCCCTGACTTTAATGACACTCTGTTAAGGTTACAAAAACTGCTTGAAATTCCTGACGAAAAAATCGAACTCTATCAGAAACTGCGCAAACGTCAGAAACGCTTCACCAGCACGCCGTTGTTGTTAAACATGAATAACGAGGAACTGGCTAAATTTGCCGTGGCTAGGCCTTTTTTCCCCGGCGTCGATATTCAAACCCGGCTGGTTCGGCATTATCCTTACAGTGATCTGTCTGCTCATGTTATTGGCTATGTAAGCCGCATTAACGAAGCTGAACTCAAGGAGTTGCCGATTGCTGAATATCGCGGCTCCACTCATATTGGCAAGCTGGGAATAGAGAGTTCTTATGAAACACAGCTTCATGGCAAAACCGGTTATGCAGAAATTGAAACTAATGTCCAGGCACGACTTCTTAATACACTAAACGAAAAAACGCCAGACCCAGGTGCAAATCTTTATCTGACACTTGACATTGATTTACAAAAAACCGCCTATGATGCTTTGGGCTCTTTCAATGGCGCAGTCGTTGCCATTGATATTAAAACCGGCGGCGTATTGGTCTTTGTCAGTCGCCCGGGATTTGATCCCAATCCTTTTGTAGTTGGCATAGCCAATGATGCCTATCAAGCGCTGCAATCATCGGACAATCAACCTCTCTATAATCGCGCGCTCCGGGGATTATATCCTCCTGGTTCCACTATCAAGCCTTTTATCGCCCTGGCGGGACTTGAATATGATGCGATTAGCCCCCAGAAAGCTATTTTATGTCCCGGTTATTATCAATTACCCGGTGTGAGTCATCAATATAGAGACTGGAAAAAAGGGGGACATGGTTCAGTTAGCTTAAACAAGGCCATTACTGAATCCTGCGACGTGTATTTTTATCGTCTGGCTGCGACGCTGGGCATAGATCATATGCATAGTTTTTTACAGAAATTTGGCTTTGGTGAAAAATCCGGTATTGATCTGGTAGGGGAAAAATCAGGATTATTGCCCTCGCGAGAGTGGAAGAGCGCTCGCAAAAATCAGGCATGGTATCCTGGGGAAACCATAATCACAGGCATAGGCCAGGGTTATCTTCAGGTTTCTCCATTGCAATTGGCCCGAGCTACAGCAACGCTGGCGAATAGAGGGAATGTTGTTACACCTTTTCTGGTAGATAAAATTGTCACCGCACAGACTGCTTTCCCCGGCCCTGAAACCCACCAACAAATTATTCCACTCAAACCGGATAATATCGATACTATTGTTGCAGCCATGGTTAATGTTGTTCATAGCGCACGCGGCACTGCCAAGCGTATTAATCAAGATATCAGCTATCAAATCGCGGGTAAAACAGGGACCGCCCAAGTGCTGGGTATTAAACAAAACGCAAAATATAACGAAAACGAGATAGACATCAAGTTTCGTGATCACGCTTTATTTATTTCTTTTGCCCCGGCAGATGATCCTAAAATTGCCGTCGCCGTCGTTGTTGAAAATGGAGGTCACGGTGGCTCAGTCGCAGCACCCATAGCTGGACAGGTTATCAAGCAATTTTTACAGGAAAATAATGAACACTGAAACCCGTAGCGAACAATTTCAACCGCCTTCACTGCTCGGCAATCTTCTCAGAAAGCTGCACATAGACATTCCGTTATTTATAGGCCTGTTTCTTACTTCATTGTTGAGCTTCGCAATTCTGTACAGCGCCGGTAGTCAGGATATGGACATTCTGAGCCGCCAGGCTGCGCGTATCGGACTGGCTTTTCTTTTAATGACGGTACTCGCTCATATAGATCCTTATCAGCTTAAACGTTATTCCGTGGTACTGTTCGGCTTGGGTATTATCCTGCTTGTTGCTGTATTAATCATGGGGCAGATAGGTAAAGGTGCGCAACGTTGGCTGGATATTGGTTTTTTCCGTTTCCAGCCTTCAGAAATGATCAAAATAACGACGCCAATGATGATCGCCTGGTATCTGGCTGATCATCCATTGCCGCCAAAGGTCAAACAGCTATTTATAGCGACAATTCTTATTTTTGTCCCGACATTATTAATAGCCAAACAACCAGATCTTGGTACTGCGCTACTGGTTGCAAGCTCCGGCGCCGGCGTATTGTTTTTTGCCGGTCTTTCCTGGCGGTTTTTACTGGCCATCAGTGCTACCTTAGCCGCTCTAACACCAATATTGTGGCATTATATGCGCGGCTATCAACGTGATCGTGTGCTTACCTTTTTTAACCCTGAAGCCGATCCGCTAGGACGTGGGTACCACATTATTCAATCGAAAATTGCCATTGGTTCCGGTGGCATTTACGGCAAAGGTTGGCTAGGCAGCACTCAATCAGAGTTAGATTTCCTGCCTGAAAGCTCAACCGATTTTATTTTCGCCGTATTCGCCGAAGAATTCGGACTATTTGGCTGCTTAGGGTTGTTAATACTATACCTGCTAATTATCGTACGTTGCCTTTACATTGCCTCTCAGGCTCAAGACACCTACAGCCGGTTATTAGCGAGTAGCCTGGCTTTTACTTTTTTTGTTTATGTTTTTGTCAACATCGGCATGGTCATAGGCATCCTGCCTGTTGTTGGTGTTCCCTTGCCGTTAATCAGTTACGGCGGAACATCTATTGTTACATTACTGGCCGGTTTCGGCATTCTTATGTCAATCCATACTCATAAAAAATTTCTTCCAATCTGATGAACATAAAAACCACCTTAGCCCGCATACTAATTAGCGGCATTTGCATAACTGTGAATTCATGTGCCACAAAAATAAATGAGACAGAATCGCTTGCCAAGCCTGGAAAATATCCCGTAAAAACATACCCGTCTGACACATCGAAATCTAATGAGATGATTCAGGCCATTGAAATAAAGGCAGCAACTAATGCCTTTATCAAAAAGATGGTAATAGCGCACCAGTTTAACGAATCCGAACTTACCAAGCTGTTTCAAGGCGTCGAAATCAAAGAAGATATTCTCAAAAGAATTTCATCACCCGCAGAAGCCTTGCCCTGGTATAAATATCGCAAAATATTTATAACTGAAGCACGCATCAATGGCGGTGTTAAATTCTGGCAAGAAAATTCACAGGCGTTAAACGCCGTCGAGCAACAAACCGGCGTTCCACCGGAAATAATTATTGCCATCATCGGCGTTGAAACCCTTTATGGACAAAAGACCGGCAAGCATCGGGTAATTGACGCATTGTCAACACTGGCTTTCGCCTATCCACCACGCAGCAAGTTCTTTCTCAGTGAGCTGGAAAATTTTCTACTGCTGTGCCGCGATGAACACATGAACCCCCTAGAGCCAACAGGCTCTTATGCCGGCGCAATGGGAATGCCGCAATTTATGCCCAGCAGTTTCAGGACCTATGCCGCTGACTTTGATAACGATAACCGCCGCGATATCTGGCACAACAAAAGTGATGTTATCGCCAGCGTCGCCAATTACTTTGTCAAGCATCAGTGGCAAACCGGACAGGCTATCGCTATTCCAGTCTATGCAAGTGATGAAAAGTATAAAACAGCTCTTAACGGAAACCTTAAGCCGGATTTAAGGGTTGGCGAGTTAGAATTACTCAACTTAAAAATATCGAGGTCGCTACCTTTAAACACTAAAGTAACACTGCTTGCTTTTGAACAGCAGCATAGCGAGGAACTCTGGGCAGGATTAGACAATTTTTATGTCATTACCCGGTATAACCACAGTCCTTTATATGCGATGGCTGTTTATCAGCTAAGCCAATCTATTTTAAACAAAAAAGGCCATTTCCCATGAATAAACTCATATTTGCAATTTCACTCGTTGTATTATGCAGTTCTTTTACCAACCCCATTGAAACAACCGTAGCATCGGAACGCGACTTGGTTCCTAGCAGTTCCAAATATCATGGAACAGCATCATCTAAATCCGGGCATCATTCAAGAGTATCAAAGAGCAATCTGAACCACAATACAGCTTCCTGGTATGGTCCCGGGTTTCATGGCAGGAAAACCGCTAATGGCGAAAAATACAACATGTATGCAATGACCGCCGCACACAGAACTCTACCCCTTTCATCCTACGCTGAAGTAACCAACCTGAAAAATCACCGTAGCGTTATCGTTCGCATCAATGACAGAGGGCCTTATATTGGCAATAGGGTTATCG
>JBAQEN010000647.1:0-10121 GCA_049286765.1 Methylococcaceae bacterium | reverse complement strand
AGCCTGTCCTGAGCGAGGCCGAAGGAACGCAACTCCTTGGAATGGTCATTCCATTCCAAGGAGTTGCAACGCCGGCATGCGCCGTAAAAACCGTGCAATCCACCCCGTAGCAATCTCAGCAAACGAGTAAAACAGTAAATCATAAAAAACGTTTTTTGAAATCTTGTCATTAAATATCCAGGGTAGCGGTCAACTGAGGTTTCCAGGATTATTATCAGCTATGTTCCATTTTATGAATTTTTTCCAGCTTCTTTTTAATTCGCTGCCTTTTCAATGACGAAATATAATCAACAAATAATTTACCGTTTAAGTGATCTATTTCATGTTGTACGCAAACTGCCAATAAATCCCTGGCCTCAAATTCAAAAGACTGACCTTCTCTATTGAGTGCTTTTACTCTGATATGCTCTGCCCGCTTTACCTTTTCAAAAAAACCGGGCACAGAAAGACAGCCTTCTTCGGACTCTTTGATACCGTCCTTTTCAAGGATTTCAGGATTTATTAAAAACAACGGAGCATCCTTTTCTTCACTGACATCAATGACAATGACCCGTTGATGCACATCCACCTGGGTAGCAGCCAATCCTACGCCATGCGATTGATACATTGTTTCAAGCATATCATCGACTAATTTTAAAATTGTATTATCGACCGTTTTAACTACTGCGGCTTGTTTTCGCAATCGTTCATCCGGAAATTCGAGAATAGTTAGAATACTCAACAAATCCACCACTATATAATTGAATATTGGAATTCTATATGAATTCATCTAAACTTTGAATGCGCGTTATTAAAAAAGACTCTCCAGGTATCAATATGGCTTTTCGAATACTTTTTGGATTGCTGGTTTTTTTCTTCACCAGCCTAAACTCATCGGCCGATGAGATACAAATAAACCCGTCTCATCCAGATCAATATACCGTTGTCAAAGGTGATACTTTATGGGATTTAACCGGTAAATTCTTGCGCCATCCCTGGCAATGGCCTGAACTGTGGAGCAACAATTCCCAAATTAACAATCCTAACCTAATTTATCCCGGCGATACGGTTTTTTTTTCCATCGTAAACAACAGACCGCAGCTTAGCTTGTCCAGAAATGATCAACAAACCCAACCCCCTGCCGGTTCTCCCTGTATTCTTAATGAAGAAGATGTTAAAAATGGCCGTACAGATTTCGCCATTTCCGAAAATGGAAAACTGTTACCCTGTATCCGGGAAACTATCCTTAAACAGGCAATCCAATTAATCCCAACCGACACAATAGCGCAATTCTTAACATCTCCCCAAGTTGTAACTGAAAATGAGCTCAATAATGCACCTTATGTTGTAGACTTTGCCGGCGAACATCTCGTTGCAGGCGCGGGTGACCGGCTTTATGTACGCTCTATCCAACAACCCAACAACCTGTCATATACCGTTTACCGTTCGGGAGATACTTTTAAGAGCCCGGAAACCGGGGAAATTTTGGGCTACGAGGCAAAATATATTGCCGACACAACATTACAACAGGCCGGCGACCCGGCTACATTATTTATCACCAAATCAGATAGTGAGATTCGCAAGGGTGACCGGATAATGCCTAATGCTGACGAAGAAGTCATCTTGAATTATTTCCCGAGACCGCCAAAGGAAAGCATAAAAGGCAGCATTATCAGCGTTCTTGGCGGTGTTTCTCAAATAGGCGTGTATAATACAGTCGTCATAGACAAAGGTACCAAGGACGGCCTACTTGCTGGACACGAACTAACGATATATCAACGTGGAAATACTGTAAGTGATCCCTACAGCACAATTAAAAACGATAGCGTTAAACTCCCTGATGAAATTGCCGGTAAACTTATGATTTTTCGCCCCTTTGAGCGTGTCAGCTATGCGCTGGTAATGGAAGCCACCCAAGCTTTGCACATTTTAGATAAAGTCCAAACCCCCTGAATATTACTACGCAACAAACTGACGACGATATAAAATACTGGCTTGCCCTATTGCGCACGCCAGGACTTGGTTGCAGATCATTTCTAAAACTACTCGAAACCCATACCCCGGCTCAACTATTTGCAGAGTCCAAGCAAGCGCTTTCGGCTTTAGGATTAAAAACTGACATTGTTCATGCCATCAAAAACCCTGACTGGTCGATTATCGACTACGACCTGTCCTGGCTGAACCAACAAAATAATTCTGTTCTCACCTTTAATAATGCAAACTACCCGCCACAATTAAAAGAAATAGCCGACCCTCCGCCTGTGCTGTTTGTACGCGGCAACTCTGCGCTGTTATCGTTGCCTCAAATTGCCATAGTGGGTAGTCGCAACCCATCGACTATTGGCAGAGAAACCGCGTTCAATTTCGCCAAAACACTTAGCCATTACGGTTTTGTCATCACCAGTGGAATGGCTTTAGGCATCGATGCCGCCAGTCATCAAGGGGCTTTAAATGCAAAAGGGTATACAATAGCGGTAGCCGGAACCGGTCTGGATCGCGTCTATCCTGCCCGGCATAAAGATCTAGCCACTGAAATTGTCAATACCGGTGCGATGATTTCAGAATTTCCGCCCGGCACTACGGCCAAGGCGAATCACTTCCCCAGACGCAACCGTATCATCAGCGGCTTGTGCCAGGGTCTACTGGTCGTTGAAGCCGCCAAACAGAGCGGTTCATTAATTACTGCCCGGATGGCTTTAGAGCAAAACCGTGAAGTTTTTGCTATCCCCGGATCGATTCATAACCCTCTGGCTCGGGGTTGCAATGCATTGATCCGGGAAGGCGCAAAACTTGTCGAAACAACGCAGGATATTCTTGAAGAATTAAACCAATATAATCAACAAGATGAAAAAATCCCCCCGTTTACTACGCAAACAATACTTGACCTGGAGCAACAAACATTATTGAATCGTGTCATGTTTAGCCCAACTTCTATCGATAATCTGGTTGAAATGACCGGCGAATCAGTTGAAGTTATTTCCTCAATGCTACTTATTCTGGAACTACAAGGTTACTTAGAAGCAACCGCTGGCGGTTGCTATATGAGAATAAAATAATCATAACCAGCAAACACTTTTATGAAAGAAAATATTTTTGATGTCCTGATGTACTTATTTGAAAACTATATGGAAGATGAAGTTGACATGTTTCCAGATAGTGATGTTATCAGAACAGAATTACTGGAGGCAGGCTTTGAATCTTGCGAAGTTAATAAAGCGTTTGACTGGCTTGAATCACTTGGCTTGCAGAGAACCATAAAGCCCACTGCCTCCCCTACATTCCGCATTTTCTGCAGTCAGGAAAAAGCAAAACTTGATCTGGAATGCCGCAATCTTATTATATTTCTTGAGCAAAACAGCATATTGAATACATCCAATCGAGAACTTGTCATTGATCGAGCCATGGCGCTGGAAAATGAAGAAATATCGATGGAAAAACTAAAATGGATCGTGCTAATGGTGCTGCTAAGCCAACCGGATGAAGAACTCGCTTTCTCCAGAATGGAAGATATTGTTTATGATCTCGTTCCGACTTATTTACATTAATTCTCCCATCCTCAAAATTTTGATTAAATGAGCAAAAATCTCGTCATTGTTGAATCGCCTGCCAAAGCCAAAACCATAGAGAAATATCTGGGCAAAGACTTTCAGGTTTTGGCCTCTTACGGACACGTCCGCGACCTTATTCCCAAAGAAGGCGCGGTTGACCCGAATAATGACTTTGCGATGAAATACGAAGTTATTGATCGTAATCAGCGTCATGTTCAGGCTATCAGTAAAGCGCTTAAAACTTCAGACGCCCTGTATCTGGCGACCGACCCTGATAGAGAGGGAGAAGCCATTTCCTGGCATTTGTACGAACTGCTAAAAGCTAAAAAACTGCTCAAAGACAAACCTGTGCATCGGGTAGTCTTTCATGAAATAACTAAAAAAGCCGTTACCGAAGCCATCGCGAATCCTGAACAATTGGCCACCAATTTAATTAACGCGCAGCAAGCCCGTCGAGCTTTGGATTATCTGGTAGGTTTTAATCTTTCGCCGCTGTTATGGAAGAAAATTCGCCGGGGCTTATCGGCAGGCCGCGTGCAAAGCCCTGCATTACGCATGATAGTTGAACGCGAACAGGAAATTGAAGCCTTTAAAACCCGTGAATACTGGACGATTGACGCCGCATTAACAGCGCAAGATCAGGCATTTAAAGCCAAATTGACTCATTTTGATGGCGAAAAACTGAATCAATTCAGCATCAGCAATGAAGCACAGGCAGAACAAACCAAACAATCTCTGTTAGCGGCAGCAGATGGCCAGTTACTGGTTGCCAAACTGGAAAAGAAACAGCAAAAACGCAATCCCGCCCCGCCTTTCATTACCTCGACACTGCAACAGGAAGCCTCACGTAAATTGGGATTTACTACCAAACGCACGATGATAATTGCCCAACAACTCTATGAAGGCATTGATTTAGGCGGCGAAACGGAGGGATTAATCACCTACATGCGTACTGATTCGGTTAATTTATCCGTTGAGGCAGTCGAGGAAATTCGCAAGTTGATTGCAGAGACCTATGGCGCGAAAAATTTACCTAAAGAACCTCGTCAATTTAAAACCAAATCAAAAAATGCCCAGGAAGCGCACGAAGCGATACGCCCTACATCGCCTCGACATTTACCTAACCAGATAAAAAACCACCTGAGTGTTGAACAGTACAAACTGTACGATCTGATCTGGAAGCGCACGATAGCCTGCCAGATGATCCATGCCACTCTCAATATGGTCGCCGTTGATCTAAGCTGCGGCGATGACAAGCATATATTCAGGGCAACCGGTTCTACCATTGCCACACCTGGATTTATGGCGGTTTATCTGGAAGGAAAAGATGACAGCAAGGAAAGTGACGATAAGGAAAGCTTCTTGCCACCGCTGGAAGAAGGCCGTCCAGTACCTCTCAATGACATCATTGCAGGTCAGCATTTTACCGAGCCGCCGCCGCGTTACGGCGAAGCCAGCCTGGTAAAATCCCTTGAAGAACACGGCATAGGGCGGCCTTCAACTTATGCTTCGATCATTTCGACTCTGCAAAACCGTGAATATGTCACGCTGGATAACAAGCGCTTTTATCCAACCGATGTTGGTAGAATAGTAAACAAATTTCTGACCGAGCATTTCACAAAATACGTCGACTATGATTTTACGGCTAATCTGGAAGATGAACTGGATGCGGTTTCCCGGGGTGAAAAAGACTGGATTCCATTAATGCATGAATTCTGGAAGCCATTTAACTCAATGGTTCAAGAAAAAGATGCCAGCGTCCAGCGTAAAGATGTGACCCAGGAAGCCATCGACGAAAAGTGCCCCGAATGTGGCAGTCCGCTGTCCATCCGCCTGGGGAGAAATGGGCGGTTTATAGGCTGCACCAACTATCCTGAATGCTCCTATACTCGAAATTTGAATGATGACAATAGCGCCTCGGATGAACCTGAAGTTGTAGAAGGTCGAGTCTGTCCTGAATGCGAGTCATCCTTGGTTTTGAAAACAGGCCGCTACGGCAAATTTATCGGTTGTAGCGCTTATCCAAAATGTAAATATATTGAGCCATTGGAAAAGCCGGTTGACACTGGGGTTGTATGCCCTCAATGCGAAAAAGGCAACATCCTTAAACGCAAATCGCGGAATGGAAAAATATTTTACTCCTGCTCGGGCTATCCAAAGTGTAATTATGCGCTCTGGAATGCACCGTTAAAAGAAAGCTGCCCTGAATGCCATTGGCCTGTTTTGACCGTAAAAGAAACAAAGAGACGGGGAGTTGAAAAAGTCTGCCCGCAAAAAGAGTGCAGTTATGCAACTCCCTACGAAGGTGACCCTGATGATGTACAAGGCCCTAAATAGCGGCTACTACATTGGCGCTAAGACTGTGCGGGCATACGAAATTAATCACTTGATACAATTCATTGTAGATGCACAAATTTGATATGCGGTTTCTGTGATTCTCATTTCTTGCTGAAAATCGAGGCCAATATTTTATGCGCCTACTACCTATACAGCCAGACAGTATCATCTTGACTAGGTTACTGGCCTAACTGGGCGACTAAAGCGCCCATACGGGCTATCTTTATCGAAGCCGTTGAAATATAACCAAGACCTAAAGGCAACCTGACGTTGGAAACATCCTGGATATTACTATGAATCCACATACTGCACAGCCAATCAGCTTCATGGCCTTGACCCGAAGTCTGTGGAAAAATCGCCAACTGATTATGCAAATGACTAAACGGGAAGTCGTCGGCCGCTATAAGGGCTCCGTAATGGGTTTACTTTGGTCCTTCCTCAACCCTGTCTTCATGCTGGTAGTCTATACTTTCTTTTTTTCAGTCGTGTTCAAAGCTCGCTGGGCTATAGAGGGTGACGAAAGCAAAAGCCAATTTGCCGTCGTGCTGTTTGTTGGCATGATTGTGCACAGCTTGTTTGCCGAAGTGCTCAACCGTGCGCCATCACTAATACTCGCTAACGTTAATTATGTCAAAAAAGTCATTTTTCCGCTGGAAATCCTGCCAGTCATCAGTATGGGCGCTTCCCTATTTCATAGTTTAATAAGCCTGGTTGTGTTACTAATTGCCTTTGTAATTTTCAACAGCTACCTGCACTGGACGGCAATTTTCATCCCAATTGTACTACTGCCGCTGGTCGTCCTCACTCTAGGCTTCGCCTGGATACTGGCATCGATAGGCGTATTCCTGCGTGACGTTGGACAGACTATCGGTATCATTACCACCGTTATGCTGTTTTTATCTCCGGTGTTCTTCCCTGTAACGTCTTTGCCGGAAGCCTATCGCCCTATGATCATGGCTAACCCGCTCACTTTCATCATTGAACAATCCCGTGAAGTGCTAATCTGGGGTAACCCGCCGGACTGGACAGGGCTGGCTTTTTATACTCTGGGCGCCACTGCCGTCTCATGGTCAGGTTACGCCTGGTTCCAAAAAACCAGGAAAGGGTTTGCTGATGTACTCTAACCCTACACCATCCATGCTGCCGGGATCGATGCACAGTTATAAGCCCTTAAACCCGTTCACTTTCAACATCAAACAAGTGTGCGATGCGTTAAATTTTAATGCTGCAATCTTTCTAGCTTGGACCAGTCTATTCTGGTTTGAGATACCACATAAAAATACATTCGATGTTTTCTGAGCCCGCTATTAGCGTCAAAAACCTGAGTAAAAATTATTATCTTTACAATCAGCCGGTTGATCGTCTAAAACAGTTTTTGTGGCACGGCAGACGCCAATATTTTCGTGAGTTTTGGGCACTGCGGGATATTTGCTTCGAGATCTCGAAGGGCGAGGTGCTGGGCATCATCGGACGCAACGGCGCGGGTAAATCCACTCTGCTGGAATTACTCTGCGGCACCCTGTCCCCCACCTCCGGAAGTATTGAAGTGAACGGCCGTATCGCCGCCTTGCTGGAGCTCGGCTCCGGTTTTAACCCTGAGTTCACGGGGCGCGAAAACGTGTACATGTCCGCCTCCATTCTGGGGCTATCCAAGCGGGAAATCGACGAGCGATTCGAAGAGATCGTGGAGTTTTCCGGGATTCGCGATTTTCTAGATCAGCCGGTCAAAACCTATTCCAGCGGCATGTATGTGCGCCTGGCTTTCTCCGTGGCCACCAGCGTCGACCCGGACATTCTCGTGGTAGACGAGGCCTTATCAGTTGGCGATGGTGAATTTGCCCGCAAATCCTTCGATCGTATCCGCACCATGAAAGAAGCGGGCAAAACCATTCTGTTCTGTTCGCATTCCTTGTATCAGGTGGAAGCTTTCTGTGACCGGGTGTTGTGGCTAGATCATGGCGAGCTGATTCAATTAGGCAAACCGCAGGTCGTGGTGCAGCGTTACGGTGATTTTTTGCTTGGCCGCGCTGACGTTGAACTTGCCTCGCCGGTAACGGCCGGTCAGCAAGAGACTACGACGATACAAGGTCACGCTCGACTGACCCATGTTGAAATTGGCCTGGACGGCACCGTGGGACGAGAACTGCAGGGGCATCCCGGTAAAAACGACCTGTCTATCCGGCTGCAATTCGAATCGGATCCCGCCTTACCGGCGCCCACCGTTGGCGTCACCCTCAATTATGGCACACTTATGACCGTGGCCAGTGTATTGAGTTGCTCCGAAAATGTGCTTATCGAACGGAACGAACACGGCAAAGGTGAAGTATCTATAGACTTCCCCGCTCTGCCTCTGCGCAAGGGAGAATACCACGTGGCCGTCTATTTAGGCAGCGAGGATGCTATACACATCTACGACAGCGTGCAGACTGCGGCCACCTTGCAAATTGAAGACACGCTACCGGAACCCGGTTTAGTGAAATTAATGCATCGCTGGCATACAAGAGCCATTGACTGAATTCCCGTTCTTATGATTTCAGCCCTGATAGTTAATTACTTTTGCCATTCACTGACCGCCGTTGCTGTACGAAGCGTACTGGCTGACGAACCTACGGCTCAGGTTATTGTCGTTGATAACAGTAATGATCAGGCTGAATCCGAGAATTTACGCAAAATCCTGCACGGCCGGGCAGAATTAGTCGTCGCCCCAACAAACCTGGGATTCGGACGAGCCTGTAATCTGGCGCTTGAACAGGCTGCAGGCGAATGGATATTGCTGCTTAATCCCGATGCTTACATTCTGCCGGGTTGCCTGCAAAAGCTGGTTGAAACCCTGCAAAGCTATCCGCGAACCGGCGCCGTATCACCGCTGGCTCAATGGGACGAAGCAGGGGCTTTTTTACTGCCGCCGGGACAAATGCAAACCCCGGTATGGGAATGGATGCTTGCAATTGGCTCCAGGTTTCCAGGTTTTGGACACTGGCTCTCGATGCGCTTTAGAGCAAACGCACTGCGATGTCTGCATTCCCCCCGGCCAATACGCCAGAGCATGCTGTCAGGAGGACATATGTTGCTACGCCGGTCCACGATAGATGCGGTTGGCGGGCTATTTGATCCTGTCTTCTTCATGTATTACGAAGATACGGATCTCTGCCGCCGCCTAAGCAAGGCCGGTTTTGAGCTCATGCTGGTTCCAGCGGCCAAGGTAGTGCATCAATGGCGGCACGACCCTGCAAAATCAGAATATGCTGTAGAATCGCGTTTGCGTTACATGTGCAAGCATTTTCCGAATAACTGGCTCACGGATAGTCTACGCCAAAAATTTGAACGACAATTTCCGCAAAAAATCCGCCGGTTCCATGACATTGGCAATTGCACAACCGCGCCAATTTTTGATCTCCCAAGCGATCAAAGCGGAAACTGGCTACTTGAACTCAGCCCCAATCCTCTGTTAATCCCGGCAGCCTACCACAGCGGTAACGCTGCGCCACATAGCCTCCCATCATCCATTTGGGGTTTACTGGGTCCCGCACGTTACTGGACAAGAATAACTCACCCAAATGGACAAAGGAGCTATTTTACTTGGGAAATACCGGAATCGGCTTCGAAATGAATTTGGAAATATCAACTCCAAAACAAGTGGGAAGCGTAAAACAAACCGAACACTTAGACTGGGCGTATCTATCTGACGAAACCGGGCTATTAGAATTGTTCCTACTGGCTTTCGGCCATGAAATGCCACCCGAACTCTGGCGCTGGAAATACCAAGGTCTCAGTACACTAGGCACGCTGGTGCGTCACGAAGGGCGGCCAGTAGCTTTCTACGGTGGAATGCCACGAGCCATCCACCTGTTTGGTTCGCCGACAACAGCCGTGCAAATCGGCGATGTAATGGTTCATCCACAGCAACGCGGAATTCTGACGCGCAAAGGGCCTTTCTTCCAGACGGCAACAAGTTTTCTCGAACATTTCGTCGGACCGGACAAGGCTTTTCCTATAGCCTTCGGCTTTCCCTCGGAAAGAGCATACCGCCTTGCTGCACGTCTGGGTCTTTACGAAAAGGCCGGTGAACTCATGCGTGTTTCCTGGCCTGCTTTACAAGCAAGACCAAGCTACAAAGTCTGTATACGTTCGCTCAGCCACGGCCAAATCGCGGCGGCCGACCGGTTGTGGCGCTTCATGGCCAAGTCCTTGCCGGATCAAGTCGTCGGCGTCCGCGATGGGGCGTATCTCCAGCGCCGGTATCTGCAACATCCTACG
>JBAQEN010000646.1:0-1946 GCA_049286765.1 Methylococcaceae bacterium | reverse complement strand
ATGCTAGACAACTCAGCAAAAACGGCGCTCCAGCAACTTCTTGTGCGCGATGATACTTTGTCCGGATTGGCCGCTCTCAAACAAGACGCCAAACACTTTGGTTACCGCATGATGGTTTTGGAGCGGCAGAAGCGCACTGCCTTGGAACCTTTATATCAACTGGCTAAAGCGCTCTTGCCAAAATTGGCAATTTCTCAGCAGAACCTCAACTATTACGCGAGTCTAGCGCATTTTTACACGATCTACGATCTTCGCCGCCTGAAGCAGGAACAGACTTATCTATACTTATTATGTTACGTCTGGCTGCGCTACCGGCAACTGACTGATAATCTGGTTGACGCCTTGGGATACCGAATGAAGCAGCTCGAAGACGACACCAAACACAAGGCGAACAAGCTCATTGCCCAGCAACAGGCTAATCGACAACAGGAAACATCCCAGATTGGGCGCTTGTTGCTGATCTATGTCGATGAGCAGGTAATCGATGCCACCTCTTTCGGCGAAGTACGTCAGCAGGCCTTTGCCATCATGCCTAAAGATACATTACAAATCACTGGCCAACGCTTGTGCGAGAAACCGTTGAATAAAATGGAATTGCGGTGGCAAGTGGTGGAACAGTTGTCTGGTCATTGTCGCAAGCACTTGCGGCCGCTTTACTGCGCACTCGATTTTGCCAGTACGGTGCCGGATAACCCGTGGTTGGCGGCGCTAACTTTAATGAAGGGCGTGTTTGCCAAACAACAACGCTTGTCGCTGCAACCGATGAACGAGTGCATAGAGAAGACCGTCTCGCCGAGATTGCGACGCTATCTGCTGACCATTGATGCGCAAGGAAAAGCCACGGGTGTGCAAGCTGACCGGTACGAATTTTGGATTTATAGGCAAATCAGGAAACGCTTCAAGTCAGGTGAGCTCTACCTGGCAGACAGTGTCCAGCATCAATGTTTCACGCATGAACTCGTTTCCCTGGAGAAGATGCCGATAGTGCTTCAGCAATTAGACATCCCCTGGGTACGACAGCCTATAGAAGCTCAACTTAAAGTCTTGACCGATGAACTTCATAGCCTTTGGCTGGCATTCGACAGCGATCTCCGCCAAGGAAAGCTAAAACACCTTGAATACGATAGTGAGCTCAAAACCCTCACATGGCATAAATACAAGGCCAGCAACGATAAAGCACTCCAGGAAAGCTTCTACAGCAAGCTGGGCTTCTGCAATATTGCCGATGTACTTCGTTTTGTTAATGAGCAATGTCACTTTTTGTCGGCAATGACACCGTTGCAGCCGCGTTATGCTAAGCAAATCGCCGACAAGGACAGTCTGTTTGCGGTCATCATGGCTCAAGCGATGAATTATGGCAATCTTAAAATGGCACAGACCAGCGATATTCCCTATCACATCCTGGAAACCACGCATCAGCAATACTTACGGCGGGCTACTCTGAAAAAAGCAAACGACGCCATCAGCAACGCTATCGCAGGGCTGTCTATTTTTCCACATTACTCGTTCGATCTAGGGGTATTGTACGGTGCCGTTGATGGTCAAAAACTTGGGGTTGGACATCCAACCATCAAAGCGCGGCATTCCAGAAAATATTTTGGCAGGGGGAAAGGCGTAGTGGCCTACACCATGCTATGTAATCATGTGCCCGTGAATGGGGGGCTGATCGGCGCCCATGAATTTGAAGCCCATTTTGTTTTCGACATCTGGTACCAGAATACATCCGACATCGTACCAATGGTGATTACCGGTGATATGCATAGCGTTAACAAGGCTAATTTCGCAATCACGTACTGGTTCGGATTGCGGTTCGAACCGCGTTTCACTAATCTTGAGGTGCAATTGAAGAATCTTTATTGCTGCGTTGATCCTGTGCAATACGAGAAATGCCTGATTCAGCCTGTTGGGAGTATCGACTTGCAGGCGGTTCTAGACGAGAAATCCAA
>JBAQEN010000645.1:0-9908 GCA_049286765.1 Methylococcaceae bacterium | reverse complement strand
TGATAACCGGAAGGATTCGGAATCGGCTCGAATGGTTGACTGGCTCCGGAATGGCTGGTGGCCCGCGCCATGATCCTGTACTCCCTGGTACGTTTGGGTTCAAAGTCATAGCGCCATTGGCGCCAGGAAAAGCGACCGTAATCCTGTTGCAATGCAGCAGGTTGCCAACTGACGCCATCATCGGTGGAAATCTCCACGCGTGCGATGCCATAACCGCCATCCCAGGCTACCCCTTTTATTTCCAAAGGTTTGAACGCAGGTACGGTCTGGCCGTCAATAAGGCTGGTAATCAGTGAATTCACTACCATTTCCGTGATCGGCATAGTTGTCGCAGTTTCCTGGGAGCTAAATTGTCCGCTTGCGAAGCGGTCCCTGGGTATGCGGTAGGCGGTCTTCATCCAGAAACCGTCAAAAGGTTTGGACATCACATTGACCTCAGTCAGATGTTTCATCCAATAGGTAGCTGTCCAGCCGGGGATGATCAGACGAGCGGGAAAGCCATTCCAGTGCGGCAAGGGTTCACCGTTCATCTCGAAGGCGATAAGTGTATTTTCTTCCAGCGCCTTCGCCAGCGGCAGGCTTTTTATAAAATCCGGCGTCGTTTTCAGCATGCCGGAATCGGTGCCATCCAAACTTACTTCTACGGCAGACTTGTCAATTCTAGCGCCAGCGAGCACATCTTTCAGGCGAACGCCACGCCAAAGCGCATTGCCCATAGCGCCGGAACCCCACTGTACGCCGGGTACATGCGGCTGGAACAAGCTCCTGCGATTGCCGGAGCACAGACACAGGGCAGCGATTTCGACCTGTTTGAAATCCCGGCGTAATTGTTCAAGTGTGAGCTCCAACGGAGTGTGAATGGCATCGCCGCCGACGCGCAGACGCCACTCTCCGGCCGTCACTTCGGGAATCACTGAATGATGGTAACGCACAAAAAAGACATCATTGGGGGTAAACGGCGCGTCGAAATAATTTATGGGTGTTTCGTAATTCGGTGGCCGATATGATTTTTTAATCAGCGCTTTCTTGCCGGGAAGCGTATCCATGATCGTGGCTGCCTCGGTATCCATGTTAACGGTATCAGCCGCAAGACCCGATCGCAGTATCAATGACCAGCATCCCAGCGTCGCAAGTCCGCCTGCCGCCTTCTTGATAAAGTGTCTTCTATCGACCATAAAGAACCTCCTCGGTTGGGTGTATAGCCATACTTGTAATAAGTAAGCTGACTTTACCAAATAATGTACATAAAAATTTCGACATTTGAAATACCGATACCGTTCATTCCAAGCAAAATATCAAGTGGCCCCCTTTTGTCCAGACAAATATTCACTGGGTTTAAGAAAGAACCCTGTTCACATTATAGCTGAATGGCGCTGTCCCAATCCTTTTCCCGGAAGCACCAAATTTATTTACAATCTTCGCATCGCCCCCTGCGGCCCTCTAATACACATCGTCCGGTGTTGTATAGTTCATAGATTGATGCAGCTTTTCCTCGTTGTAAAATAGGAAGTACTGCGTTAGCCTCCGTATTAAGCAGGGCATATTTTCGTATCACTGCAAATACACATCTTCATATTTCAGCGTTCGCCACACCACAGCCGCTCGACAAAAATGTTGTCCAAAGCACGTCCTCGTCTATCCATGCTGATCGTGTTGCCATTGTTGATCAATACCCAGTGAGACTAGTGCTGGTAAACTGCGAGCCTTGGTCAGATATTGAATATCTCAGGCGTACCATAGTCCTTGATGGCTGCTTCCAGACAATCCACATAGAACCCGCATCCATCGTGTTTAATAGCCTCCATGATAGTATGCGGCCGTGCGACTAGATACACAAATCCGTGCAACACCCGGATGCAGGTAATGTCGGTACTCCACACCTGATTGGGGAGGAGATATCTACGCCCCAATCAGGTACGGATACAGCTTGTGATGAAGATAGGGCTTGCTGGTATTGGGACCGGTTATCAGAGACTCTCCTGATTTCAGATCATTCTTGGATGATTAGTTGCTGTTATGATGAAATCCTGTTTGTTTTGCACGTTCAACGTAATCTTGATAGGCAGGGATTGCTATAGCGGCAAGAATACCAATAACTGACATAGTTACGATCACTACCGTTACCACAATAGCCAGATTGGAACCTCCCTTATCATCGGGCTTTGGATTGGGTCCGTATTGATTATCGCCCTGCTGACTATCCTGTACCAAAAAAATAAGAAGAACAATGGCGCCGATGACGGGAATTAGCTCAATTAGCAACCACCATCCACTTCGATTAGTGTCGTGCAATCGTCTTACTGATACAGCGATGGCAGGGATTAAAACGGCCAGGGAGTAGATGCCGCCAAAAAGACCTATACCTACTTCATAATTAAAGCTGCCGATAGCACTATCAATGAATGTGACTATGAAGAAGGCAAGAAAATTGAATAAGGTAAAATACCAGTATTCTTTTCGCCTGGCCCGCCCATCAAACACTGCATATTTCTTTAGTACTTCGAGATACCAGTTCATATTATTTTACCTTGGAGTTTGCCAACTGATTCATACGGATAGCAAGTGGGTATTTTGCAGCCTAACGTTTTAATTCAGCACTGGACTATTTATTGATATTTTCGCCCATTGTATTCTATCCAGCCGGCTATATGAGACCCATCGGGGTCATTATGCGTCCAGTGAATAAGGCCTCCTTTTTCATTCCATTCATATTGGCCATAGAAGCTGACTGCATCGCCTTCATTAACTGATTCAATTCTCGGTGCCAATTCAATATTATGCGCCACCAGGAGTGTCTGTCCTGAGTTCAGACGCACGACAAATCTTTGATGCCTGCTACCCTCATTATCATCCGGCAAAAGCTTCACAACTTTTCCGCTGCCTTCCATTTGAAGATTGCTTGTGTGGCTCCTATAAGCACTGGCGAATTTTTCATCGCTGCCGCCTGGCTGTTGAGTTAAGACATCAACACCACCAGAACCGGGCAATTCACTGTATTGATAAAATCCAGTGTACCCGGCAAAAACAATGGCAGCGATGACAATCAGTTTGTTCATATAATACCTTCTAACCCGAGTTAGCGAATCAGTCAAGCGTTTGCTGGACTGGCATGTCCTCTTGCTCAGAACGGTATCTTGCCGGTGAGCATCTGCCAACACATGCGCAAGTCACTGCGGATACTGAGCCACGGGTGTTTGAAAGCGGCGGGCTTATTGTGCTCGAAAAAGAAATGGCCTGCCCAGGCAAGGGCATAGGTCTGAACAATACTCACAGCAAGCAACCACCACACTTGTGTGAGCAAGGCAGTGATGAACAGTGCCAGGCCAATTGTTGTAGCGGCAAAGTGCAGCCACCGGCAAGTACGGTTCGTGTGTTCGCTGAGGTAAAACGGGTAATACTCATCTAGCGTGCGGTAAAACTGTATTTCACTCATGACAATCTCTCCAAACCTGATATACAGTTTTTTGGGCCTAGCTTAAACTTCTACGCCATAATGCTTTTCAATATATCTTTGCACTATCTCCTGAAATTCTTCTGCAATTCTGTCCCCTTTAAGCGTCACGGTTTTTTCACCGTCTTCATAAACAGGCGCTACAGGAGTTTCGCCGGTACCGGGCAGACTGATACCGATATTGGCATTTTTACTTTCACCGGGGCCATTAACCACACAGCCCATGACGGCAATTTCCATCGCTTCAACACCGGGGTATTGCGTGCGCCATATTGGCATTTGATCGCGCAAATAGGTTTGAATATCCATCGCCAGTTTTTGAAAATAATCACTGGTGGTGCGGCCGCAACCGGGGCAAGAAATAACCATCGGCGTAAATGAACGAAAGCCCATGGTCTGTAGAATTTCCTGCCCGACAATCACTTCCTGAGTCCTGGACGCGCCGGGTTCAGGCGTTAAAGAAATACGAATAGTGTCGCCTATGCCCTGTTGCATTAACACCGATAAAGCCGCCGCAGAAGACACTATGCCCTTGGACCCCATACCGGCTTCGGTAAGACCCAAATGCAGGGCATAATCGCAACGGCTGGATAAATCCTGATAAATATTAATCAGCTCTTGTACGTTACTGATCTTGCAGGAAAGAATGATTTTATTTTTGCTTAAGCCTATTTCTTCAGCTTTAGCGGCACTTTCAAGCGCAGACAGGACTATCGCTTTACGGGTCACGGCTGGCAAGGGTTCCGGGTTCTTCAGGAGCCTGTTTTTATCCAGTAATCGCGTCATAACAGCCGGATCCAGGCTGCCGCCGTTTACACCAATTCGAACAGGTTTGTTATATTGGCAGGCAAATTCAACCATTTGCTGGAATTGCGGGTCACGGCTTTTACCACGCCCTACGTTACCCGGGTTGATCCGGTATTTGTCTAAAGCTACTGCGCAGTCCGGGTATTTTTCCAGCAATTTATGACCATTAAAATGAAAATCACCTACTATCGGCACTGAATAACCTTTTTGATTCAATTGATTGCGAATTTCAGGAACGGCTTTGGCGGCTTCTTCTGAATTCACTGTAATCCGAACCAGCTCAGATCCGGCCGTGGACAGTTCAATGATTTGATTAACGGTTGCAGACACATTTACAGTGTCGGTATTGGTCATTGATTGCACGACGATAGGCGCTCCGCCACCGACTTTAACATCGCCGACTAAAACTTGATGGGTGATTTTTCTGAGGCTAATAGACATAAACTAATATTTTTGAAAGAGTTGCAATTATTGTGAATTATACGCTATACCAACTTTTGAATAGAGTTAAATTGTATGTTTTTTGTACAAAACGCCGATACAGCCGGAGCGGATTTAAACCTTGAAAGTCTGGTGCAAATGATTAACGTACCTTGCGCCCACCTACTCGGGTTGCTGTTGAAGGATCGTTACGATCATCTCGCCAGGTCGGATGATTATAGTGCAGTACGAAATCACCGTTGTAAGAAACGACGGCATCGGTAAAAGTTATTTTGCCGATAGTGCGCCAATCGCTGATGATACGCCGTTCAAAAACCGGTGTGCCTTTGGTCTCACCCGTATCGGAAACATCAATATTAAAGGAAAGCTGTCTTTTCGGTTCAGGGTCGCCTTTATCATAAATTTGCGCCATGATTTCATCGCGAAAATCCAACGCTTCCCCTTCGATACAGGGTTGTTCGTCGACCACTGTCAAACGCATAAACTCCGGTGTGCGGGTCGGTTCGCCCTGCGGTTTCCTCAGTTCTGCAATTTCGTAAAGCTGCCGTTGTGAAGGCTCTTTATCAGCGCGAAGAAAGGCCACTCCTTCGAGCAGAAATACTGGTAAACCGCTTCCCCGGCGCCAGGAACGGGTATCCGGCGTATTGCGAAGTTCTGCGTCGTTAATAAAATCGCTGAAATCGCCGCCCAGATCCTGTTGGGTAAAGAAACAGGCTGTACGCAATGGCTCCATGTGTCTAACATCGGTCGTAGGATAAAGCTTGCCTACCAATGACAAGGAGCGGATGTTGCCTCGCCTGGTGTCCGTACAACAGGTCGAATAGCGACCCACTATCAAGGCCTTGCTGCCTTTTTTAAAATATCCGGAATAATCGGTTGCTTCAGTAATTTCCCAGATGCCGGTAAGACAAACGCCATTTGGATGCAACAGGCGGCGAAACCCTTTTCCATCGCTGCCCCAGCGCAAATCCGCATCGGAATCAACCGTCCTTTCTACTGACTGAAGAAACCGCCAAGGTTTCCCGAATGGCAGGATACCGCCGAGTACGCTAGTCAAAGTCACTTCGTACACAGGAAGCGGCGGCGCATCTTCTGTGCCCCATACCTTCTGATAAGGATTGGCAAAAATAGCGTCGCGCACCTCTAAATAGCGCGATCCGATATAGTTGCGATCTTCGTCTGTGAGTTCTACAGAACCATACTGTGTCTTGTTCATGACTGCATTCCTTATTGTAGAAAATTTTATCGAATAACATATTTACAATGGAAAGTCTATAAAAAATGAAGCATTTAAACACAGTAATTTATAGCATAAGCCTCATTGCTTTACACAAGTTGACTATGCCGTGCTGTGAGTCTAGTCAGGCAGAAAAAGATTTAAGCACTGGCGCGCATTAGAATTTCTTGCCACAATTCATTATATGCTTCTGTTGAATGACTCTTTTTGATAAATCCGCCTAACGGCATACGCTCCAGCCCCATGCGTTCTATATCGCTGGCGTAGGGAATTGCCGTATTTAAAATCTCCGGGTGGCTCTCGCTCAAGCTTTCCATGATTTCCCTGTGCATTTTTTTTCGCCGGTCGGCCATCGAAAAAAAAGGGATAAGCGCCAACTTGTTAAGACCATTATCTTTAATGAATTTTTTCAGTTGCTCAAGCGTTCTAATCGACAGCGTGGTAGGAATAATCGGTGATAATAAGATATCCGAGGCCGCGAAAACGGCTTCGGATAATAACGAAATATTAGGCGGACAATCCAAAAAAATAAAATCGTATTCATATGCTAATGGCTCAAGAAGTTTTTTAAGTTGCCGGGTCGGTTTTTTCCTGGCATCCAAAACCAGATCGAGGTTTCTGAAGGAAAAATCTGCAGGCAATAAATCCAGGTTTTCAAAATCAGTGCCTTTAATCAGTCCATCCAGTTCACGTTTTCCTGCGACCAAGTCTTTACTACCTCCTTTTACCTTAGGCTTAATACGAAAGTAAAAGCTACTGGCTCCCTGCGGATCCAAATCCCATACTAACGTCCGGCAACCGCTACGGGCAGCAATAAATGCCAAGTTGACTGCGCTTGATGTTTTGCCCACGCCGCCTTTGATGCTATATAACGCGATCGCCTTCATCCTTTGCCCCTGTGTAAATTACTGAACCCGATTGATAAGCTGTTAATATTAGCATGTGTAAAAATGGTTTTGGTTACAAATGAATTCACTGCTGCACGGCAGAGGTACGATTCATCGCATCGCCAAAACCCAATCTTTCAGCTGCAATGCTACCCATGCGCCGTCATCCAGCGTAAGGTCGTGCCCCCCCCACGAGTGGCAGCGGAGTTCCAGACCCCATTTTTTAGATATTACTTCCGAACAAATGGGTGCAGCCAGTCTGTCACCTTTGCCGGTTATTAATAAAATGGGCTGCACCGGTTTTATGTCGCCTGAACGATAGCTTGCAGCCGCTATAATCTGTCGGAAGCTGTTTTTTAAACTAATCGGGCGTTGATTTTGTATCTTCTCCCATACGCGGCTGATCTGCTCATCCTGATCGCGGCGATTGCTTACCAATTGCAAAATGGCTGTTTCCCGGTTACGTTTATCACGCTTCATTATTATCGCGGCAAATTTTCTGTAACTTTGCCAGCGCAGGCGATGATAAAAAGGACTCAAATCGGCAAAACTGGTATTAATCAGACTTGCGCCGCAAATATCATCAGGATAACTCCGCATCCACTCCCAGGCGAGCATGGCCCCCAGCGAAATCGCCAGAATCGTTACCGGTTGTTGCAGGCAACCCTTGTCGAGCGCCTCACGGCGGACTGCTTCGGTAATATCCTTGACAGAACGCGGACTGACTTCCTTGTGAAAACGCCCTGTGCCGGGCAAATCCAGCATCGTTACGTTAGCGTCCGGAAATGCCGCTTGCAGCAGCCCGATAAAATCTCCCCAGTGCGCTGATTCACGCGCCAGACCTCTGAGCAGAACCCAGTTCTTACCGAGTTGACTGTTCATACCAAAGTTCCTGCGCCTTGTTTGTATATGCCGCCCTTTCTTGATAATCCAGGCGCGTCCAATTTTCCGGATACAAAAGACTACGGTGTAAAAAATCAAAAAGCATAAAATGCCGGCGAAAAACCCGTTGTTGCCGATGCGGCAAGAGTGGGTGAAACAAGCCGTGGCGCGAAAAAAGATGCGTTGGATTCTTGCGTAGCCAAAGCCATGAGCCCATTTCCAGCGTCAAGGGCAAAAATAAACGACCGTCAGCGAACCTTTGCATAAATTCATCGAACAGATAATCCCATAAATCACCGCTAATTACATATTCCAGACACATCGGTTCAATTTTATAGATATGGTGTTGATAGCAGCGATCGAACAGTGCCTTTAATGCCAAGGTTTCAGCAATAAAGGCAAAGGGTGTTTTGCGTGAAGCGTAAGGAAACCATAAACGGTCTTTAATGCCAAAACCTGAGTGTAAATCCAGCGCGATCGATAACGGCGAGCTAAACAATTGTTGGTCCACTACACGGCATAAAGCCAGCGCTTCTTTTTCCATGTTCAAGACATCGCCGCGGTACCAGGGCAAATGCGGCGTGATGAACTGACCACTGTAGATCCGGGTTGCGCCCACGCCTTCTACAGGCGAATTTCGCATAAGATCAACGCCATTGCCATTAGAGCGCGTGCCAAGATAAACGCCCACCGGATTAACGAGAGGCATAAACACCAACCGGGATTTCTCCAACCGGGTTAGAAATTCCTCATCCCAATCGAGCAATTGACTGATTGTTTCCATATAAGACAGAATCACTTCCGAGCCGATTTTCTCCAGTCCATGGACGCCGCCAAAAAAAGCTAATACCGGAACATCCGGCTGAGTTGAACCCAAGGTAACGCAATGGATAGGAAATTCATCGTCTTTATAGTTGATTCGCTCTATAATCTGAGTATGGGCTTTATCGCCGAATCGTTCGATGATGCGTTCAAGTTGTTCAAGTTCCGGGAATTTAAAGCCAGCCATACATACGAATCAGATGATAACTTGTTAGCAAAGGGTTATCCTATTACAAGCTCGTGACAGTAAGATGAAATCCGGCTGACTAAGTTCTTACAGATATTTATACTGATTTCACTGGTTAAATACCAAAGTATGTCTAATAGCTGTGGAAATGCGGGCGATGAGGCAAAAATCAATTTGCTTAAAACCCCAAGTTTATCGCGGGTCAACCAACAAAAATACTCAACAGGCAGGTTTATTATGAACGATATATCGACTGAACAAAAAGATGCGGAGAAATTGCAGACATTAAAAAAACTGGCAGCCACAGTGTACCTGTGTCAGGCACTCACCTTCATGCTGGCAGGATTGCCGTTGCTGTTGGGTGTGGCGATTAACTTCTACAAGCGGAATGATGTGCAGGGGACCTGGCTGGAATCTCATTTCAACTGGCAAATCAATACCGTTTGGATAACTTTGGCAGGGTTTGCAGTGTCCGGGGTAACTTTAGAAATGGGTTTCGGTTTTTTTATTCTGCTTGCAACAATAGTGTTGCTGGTCTACCGTATAACTATTGGCTGGTTTGCGTTGAATGATGATAAACCTGTCAAAAAATGGTGAATTGATTTTACATTCCCTGCGCTACCGTTTGCATCGATTGATTCAGGTCGAATTGCAAGAAAAACTGACCTGAGCCATTCGGTGAGTTTGGCTCGTAGTAAAGCGTTTTCAGCATCAGATTCCCGTCTGAGCCAAGCACGGAGCCAGTGAGTAAAGTACGGAAGTCTGAGCCGCCGATTAATTGATGGGTGATGGTCAGGTAAAGTCTCGATAACTGTTTTTCCCTGATAACAGTGTCCAGCATTTGCGGGCCTGCGATAAGGTAAATACTTTTGTAACCCAGCCTGGTTAATTCTCTAATCAAAGCCGCGCCGTGTACCATTTGATCTTCGCCAGTCACAAGAATGGAGTGGCCCTGGTCTTGCCAGTTGTGAATTCGGTCCGGGTCGGCATCTTTTCCTGTGGCAATATAGACTGTTTGCTGATGTTCCAGAAGACTGTCGTGGAATGGAAAATTTAGACTCGCGCTGGCAATGACGACTGCTGGCTGAGGTTTTAAGCCGTTTTTCCTGCGCCATTCGATAAGATCCTTTTGTCTAATCTGCAATATGTTGCCCAAGCGTTCTTCACTCAATGCTCGCATATATCCTCCGTGGG
>JBAQEN010000644.1:0-3940 GCA_049286765.1 Methylococcaceae bacterium | reverse complement strand
GCCTTATGGAAGCGACTTTATCTTTTCGATCATTTTTATTAGCCGACGTCCAAGGAGCAATAGCGCTACAACACCAATAAAGATGGCAGCCACACCTATGTTTTCTGTCTTTACTGTTTGCCCAAGTATATTGATTGTACTACTACCCGTGCTGCGAAAAAAAACCATTGCTACACCACCTGTAATAGCAAAAATAGAAACAATCAATGCACTTGCTATTAGTAGGTAAAATATACCTTTCTCTTCCTTTTGAATTGCCAAACGCGACTGAGGGATAGCTAATTCCTCTCGTGCTTGCCTCAATTCTTGGCGATTAGTATAGCCTTGTGGAAAACGTTGAGCCAAATCCTCAATAAACACCGCATTTTTATAGTCGTTGAGTGAAACTTTAATAGCTAGTTCTGGATGGTTTGTATACCGATTGTATCGAAAGCAATACTGGGTTCGAAGAAGATTCGAGATTATAGAATCAATTCGTGCTTGATTGGAAATGCGAGGCAAAGGGTTACGCAGATTCGCCAAGGCGCGGATTGTTTTGGGGGGATATATGTTTTTATCTCGCGAAACATCACTTGTATTTGTTAGCAGTGTTTCGGCTTTTGGGGTAAGCCAGGTTACCCAGATCATCATGAGATAGATATTCGTCAAAGAGTGGTACAGCCAGCTTTCTATTCAACTGTTTTGATTGTGATAACAATACAATGCGTACTTTAGCATTAGTCAAATGTATGACCTCGGCTATTCGCAATGATCCATAATAAGGCAGGGTCAAGGGAATGATAATAATATCGAATTCTTGGTTC
Source organism: Methylococcaceae bacterium (assembly GCA_049286765.1). Classification (GTDB taxonomy): domain Bacteria; phylum Pseudomonadota; class Gammaproteobacteria; order Methylococcales; family Methylomonadaceae; genus JAGXGJ01. The sequence continues at coordinate 3,137 of JBAQEN010000644.1, read as the reverse complement.
CAACTGTCCACTATTTGAAGAAGTTCATCATCACTTCTCGGGACATTGTTTCGATCAATAATAAACACTGTTGATGCACCCATAGCATCTAAGAAGGTTTTCAGTTGCAGAAAATGATCGTAACCGCTGGTCAGCCCGATTCTTAGTCCGGACAAACTGTCTTGGCTGATTGAATCAGCGATATGTTTCGCGGGCATATAGTTTCACCTCCTATCAGTCAGTGGTGGAAAAATACAGGTACCTTTACACTGTTATGCTTGGATCTTTTCATTCGCCATCACTTCATCTACTTTCAAGCACGACGCAAAGCGCCGAACGCCGCAAATAACCGGGCGAAAAAGCGCGTAGCGGTTTTTGCGGTCCGAGTTAATTTGCTTGTTAGGGTTTTGGGTTCTGTTCTGAGAGGCCAAAATAGTCTAAAGGCGAGCCAACATAACCTTGGCATCGAACATACATATGTAACCCCAATGCCGTTGGCGCCATTTCCGCTTGTGTTGAATATGGATGAAAACCACTAAGGGCTAGCTCGAGTGCACGTAAATGGTCAAGTTCGCGGTCAATCCGATGAATATCATCGAGTCCGGTTAACTCCTTAAGCTCATCAAGTTCCATTGTGAAACGGTTCTTGGGGCCAAGCCAACCCCCTTGGCTAAGTTCTATTTCCACCGTTTCACAACAGTGATTTAGAATAAGTGCTTCGGTTGTTGTTAGTTGTGATAGCAAGTTCATAAATAGGAGGTTGCTCTCATCCTTTCCATCTTGACTGCATGAAGATGCGAGCAATCCAGCCCACATCTCCTGAATAGAATCATTGTCAGACCAAGAGCCTGACTCAAACGCCGTCATTACTAAGCGTGGGTGCGCGTGAAAGTGCGGATCAATCATATTTTGTTGGTGCTTTTGCTCTGCTTTTTGAACAATCGTGACGGCATTATTTTCTCGCCAAGAACTGACTTTGTCTTTTAGTAAAAGGCCAAATTCCTCAGCCGCAGGCAGACATATCCTGCCCAAAAAAGCGCCAGCGCCCTCCACAGCGCCCTTCGTCACTGTATTTATTGCATCGGCTATTGGTTTAACACCTAAAAGGTCTAGGCTCTTATCTTTATCAGAACTCATTTTGTTATCTCTGAAACACACCCTAACAAATTATTATCCCGACCGGGCTAACTACGGCTTTTCCTGCTCAATTGTCAAGAATGCAGCTTCAACGCTAGGTTTTCTAAACGGTATAACCTGTATTTTATGCATGATAAACGGATCTGGATAATTCCAAAAGGCCCATTTCTAATGACCGAAATAAGACCCTCAACCGACAGATAACAATCTGAATTAATTGACTTGCTTGAGTCGTAAACAAGCAGTCAATGACAGATAAAGTTGAGACTAATTTTTGAAGCTGTCAAATCAGGTCTGAAGTTTTACAAATTATTTTTTTGGTTCTCCCTTGTAGTTGTAGTCGCCGACGGGTCTTACAAAAGTAAATTTGACTGGTTTTACAATCAGGGTATCCGCCAGCTCTGCAAAAGCGTTCTCTTTTGGTTCAGGTAATGAAGCAATTGCGGTTAGAGGGCTTAATACAACAAAGGTGGCGGTTCCGGCAATTATTTCTACAAACCCCAAAGGTCGCAAAAAAATGTCAATTAAGTAATCATATCCATTGGCATTTATCTCCTGTTGCTTGGCAAATCCCGGTGATGCAAAACTGACTGCGAAGACCAACAGTAACGATTTGATTATTCTCATCTAAATTCCTCAAAAATATCTATTAAAAAGGCGGATTCAATGCTGGGAGTGGATTCAGTTCTCTTGTGGCATCTCCAAGTTCGGCATTTATAATGTTCGACTGGATCGCTGTGATGTGTAATTGCATTTTTTAGACTAATGATAGGCTTGCAAACAATATTCATGTCAAATTACTTTTTAGATCAGCTACCGGTAGGTGGATGACTCAAGCCAGCCGCGAATAAAATTCCTGACTAATAGGGCCACAGTCTCGGCGACATCATTAATGTTAATCCCATCCATCTTTCCGGGTAGTGAAAGCATACAAACGCCATGAACGCCGCTCCATAATGCATGTGCTGCTTGTCTTCTGCGGTCTTCGGCGCACATCGGAGCAAGTTGTACAAACGACTTTTCAATCCGATCAAAAACAGCGTCTAATTTCTCCTGATACCAGGCTGGAATAGGGTTGCTTTGCGGGAACCGGTATTCAAACATCATAATCCAACGGTTAAAGTTTTGACTGGCGTAGCTTAAATAAGCCTGGGCCATCGCTTCGATACATTGATCCGCGGTACTTTCTTGAACTTGCTCTAATTGCGCGGCAATATTATCCAGCGTTCTCGCGTTAATATGCATAATTAAATCCGCCCTATTTGCAAATACCATATAAATACTGCCAACGGTATAGCCAATTTCAGCAGCAATCCTTCGCACTTTTAATGCCGAAAAACCTTCATCGATAACAATGGTTTCTGCCGCATCAAGAACCAGTGCCTTTAATTCTTCCAGGCTGTGTTCACTTCGTCTTGCCATGTTTAACTGTTTCGATTTACTTAAGGGACTGTCGCATTACACTGAAGGCGCCATTAGCTATGCCTCATTTTCTGCGAAGTAGTTAACCATAAAATCAACAAACGTCGTTAACTTGGCAGGTAGAAAACGCCTTTGCAGGTATGTGGCATAAATGGGTAATGATGGAATACAAAATTGTTGCAAAATTTCTGTTAATTTTCCTTGAGCTACAAAGTTAGCCGCCGATATTTCCGGGGCCTGCGTTATCCCCATTCCTAAAGCCGCGGCCTGACATAATGCCCTGCCATTGTTTGACGCAAAACGCCAGTTCGGTTTAAATTTTATCTCTTCTGAATCGACGTTGAATAGCCAATAATCTTTATGCGGAGTATCAACGTAATGCAGGCAACGGTGTGAACTTAATTGGTCAATATTTTCAGGTTTGCCATATTCGGCCAGATAAACAGGTGAAGCATAAGTACATAATCTGGTTTTTGTAATTTTTCTGGCAACCACGCCTAAATCGAGCGTATCCGTCACTAAAATGGACAAATCAAAACCGCCTTTGCTTAAATCTACGTGGCTATTATGAAGAGTCATCAGAATGTTAACGTCTGGAT
>JBAQEN010000643.1:0-2029 GCA_049286765.1 Methylococcaceae bacterium | reverse complement strand
TAGTAGTTAAGATTTTAACCAAGACCATTTCCGCACAACTGCAATTAGACATTACAAAATTTAACCAACAATACCCACCCATCACAGTGGCAGCATTTGAAATGGCACATGATCGATTTTTAATCATTGATGAAAAAGCCGTGTATCACATCGGCGCATCGCTCAAAGACCTCGGCAAAAAGTGGTTTGCCTTTTCTAAAATGGAAATGAGTGCGGTAGAGATGTTAGCGAGGGTGGAGTTGTGAGTAAGTGGCGGGAATTTGAACTAGGAAAGGCCATAAAAACCAATGAAACATCTGTTAGTGCAAGTTACCCCTTTGAAGGGATCGTATATTTAGATACAGGCTCCATAACGAAAGGGAAAATTAACGGACTCCAAAAAACATCAATTTCTGATGCTCCGAGTAGGGCAAAAAGGTTAGTCAAAGATGGTGATGTTATATATTCAACTGTTCGACCGATTCAACGACACTATGGGTTTATTTCCAACTCCCCCAAAAACCTTGTGGTGTCAACAGGTTTTGTGGTGATTTCCTGTGATAAAGAAAAATTGGATTCAAAATTTATTTACTACTATTTGACATCCGATTCGATAGTTGAAGAGTTAGACATAATTGCCGAGGCATCAACATCTACGTATCCGTCAATCAAGCCCTCAGATATTGAGAAATTGAATGTTCGATTTCCTGCTAAATTAGAAGAACAAAAAGCCATCGCCGCAGTCCTGTCCAGTCTTGACGATAAAATCGACCTGTTGCACCGCCAGAACCTTACCCTCGAAGTGATGGCTGAAACGCTGTTCCGGCAGTGGTTTGTGGTCGAGGCAAGGGATGATTGGGAGGATGGGACATTAGACGATGTAATTTCAATAAAAGGCGGAACTACACCAAGCACAAAAGAACCTGCATATTGGGATGGTGACATTTATTGGACTTCTCCAAGAGATTTGTCTAATCATGATTCCGTGTTCTTTTTTGATACTGAAAGAAAAATTACAGAAAAAGTGCTTGCAAAAATCGGCTCCGGTTTAATGCCTGTCGGTACTGTTTTACTTTCTTCTCGTGCGCCAATTGGCTACTTGACTATTACTGATATACCAGTTGCAATTAATCAAGGTTATATCGCTATAGTTTGCGATAAATTAGTTTCAAATTACTTCATGTACCTTTGGTGTAAGTCAAACATGGAAGACATTAAAAATGCAGGTAATGGCTCTACTTTTGAAGAAATATCAAAATCTAATTTTAAGGCGTTAGCCCTGCCAATTCCGCCTAAACAAAAGCTGGAAGAATTTGATGCGGCTATATCACCAGTTTTTAGAAAAATTCGCTCAAACCAAATACAAATCCAAACCCTCGAAAAACTCCGCGACACCCTGTTACCCAAACTGATGAGTGGCGAAGTGCGGGTGACGTTATGACCGAACCGCAAAACCAAATTGCTATTTACCAAAGTGAAAATGGCGACATTCAGATTGAAGTTTATTTAGAACAGGACACTCTCTGGTTAAGCCAGCGTCAGTTGTCGGTTTTGTTTGACAAGGACGTGCGTACGATTAATGAGCACATTCGCAACATTTTTGCCGAGCAAGAGTTAGAGGCCGAATCAACTATCCGGAAATTCCGGATAGTTCAACAGGAGGGCAAACGCCAAGTAAACCGTGAGGTTGAGCATTACAGTCTGGATATGATTATCTCCGTCGGCTACCGGATCAATTCCAAAAAAGGCACCCAGTTCCGCGTTTGGGCAAACAACATCCTCAAGCAATACCTGATTCAAGGATACGCGCTGAACGAACAAAAACTGCGCGAACAGCAGGAAAAACTGGCGGATTTACAACACGCGATTGCTTTGTCTTTCCGTCTGGTTCATAACAAAGACCTGTCAGCCAGCGAATCGCAGGGCATTTTAGCGATCCTGGAAAAATACAGCCATGCGCTGACGGTTTTGGATAACTACGATCATCAACGCCTGCAAATCGAAGGCACACAAAAAGCCGAACAGGCACCGATTCGCTATGAAGAAGCCA
>JBAQEN010000642.1:0-3247 GCA_049286765.1 Methylococcaceae bacterium | reverse complement strand
GCTGATCTGCTGCCTGTTCGAAACAGATTTGTAGCGGCGTGATGTCATGTTTATATGCAATTCATTATATTTATCAATGAAATACATTATACCATGCGGATGATGAAATAATACTTTCACAGTCTCGTGTGCAAACACCGCCTTCTATAGCAGTTATAATTTGCGAGTCGGTAACAGCTTTACAGACGCAGATATACATAGTACTTCCTTCATATCTTTTTTGGATGAATTAGCGTCTGCGCCGTTGCACCAATTGTGGATCGGCGGTTATTGGCCGGTAAATTTCTACTCGATCCCCTTCCTTTACCGTGGTATCCAATGCCGCAATTTTGCCGAATATGCCAACTTTTTGGTTGCTCAGGTTTATTTCAGGGTAGAGTTTTAATAAACCCGATAGATTGATCGTTTCTTCTATGGTGCTGCTGTCAGGTACTTCCAGGCGCACCCATAATTGTCTATCAACTTCTGCGTAACAAACACCGACGTTCATAACAAGTCCTCATCATTTATTCAGTTAAAGCATCGCTTAATACAATGGGTTGTACTTTTTTCTGCGCGAGTTTTTGGTCTATCAGGCGCTTACCGACAATTAGAAAAGCCAGCATAATGAACCCACCCGGTGGCAGAGCCATCAATAAAAAACCTTTGTAGTTGGGAATAACGGTGATTTCCAGAAACTTAAACGATTCACCCAGTAGCAATGAGGCATTAGCGAAGAGCGTACCGGCTGAACTTATTTCTCTCGCCGCGCCAAGGGCAACAAGTACAAGGGTAAAGCCGATGCCCATCATCAGTCCATCCCATAAGGCATGTTTTACCGGCTGTTTGGAGGCAAAGGCTTCGGCGCGGCCTAAAAGAGCGCAATTGGTGACGATCAAAGCGATAAACAAGCCCAGCACTTTGTAGAGCTCATGCGCCCACGCATTCATTAAAATATCCACTAAAGTCACCAGCACTGCGATAAGCAGCACAAAAATCGGAATACGGATTTCATTAGGGATTAAGTGCCGCGTTAGTGAAATGAGCCCATTGGATGCAGTAATAACGACCAGCGTTGCCAAGCCCATGCCTAGTCCATTGGTCGCTGTTCCCGTTACTGCCAGCAAGGGACACAGCGCCAGGTTTTGACCGAAGACGATATTGTTGTTCCAGATGCCGTCGCTGGCAATTTTACGATAGGTTTCCGATATGAACATGACCATTTCCTCAAGGATTGATGAGTTGCGCTTGATGTGCTTTAAACAATTGCAAACTGCGATGAATGGCTTGTACCGATTTGCGCGGGGTGATGGTAGCGCCGGCAAATTGGTCGAATACCCCGCCGTCTTTTTTAACCGCCCATTGTGCCGGTGTTAAATTGTCCAGGGAGCGTCCTACAAAGCTCAATATCCAATCCGATTTTGCCACTTCGATTTTGTCGCCCAGGCCGGGCGTTTCCTTATGATTAAGCACGCGCACGCCCAAGATATTGCCGTCGCGGTCTATGCCCATGATCATATTGATTGCGCCGGAATAGCCGTCAGGGGCGATAAATTTAAAACACACGGCGGTGACGTTGCCGGACTTTTTAGCCAGATATACGGTGGTTTCATTAGTACCGATATTAAAGTCGGCGGATGGGATTGTCAGCGTGTCTTGCAACATGTCATTATCATGAAGAGCGGAGGGTACGACTTCTTCCAGCGATTTTTTTAAATCCTCGTCGAGCCGCTGTTGGATAGTGCCTTCAGTACTGCAATTGGTAACACCGAGCAACACACTGGCAAGCAAGGCGAATCCCGCTAAAATGCCTGTTTGAAATTCCAGTTTGGGTCTAAGCCGTTCCAGGTTTGACGGTTCCAGCCAGTTTTTTAGAAATTCCCTGTAATTAGCGGCTTTTTGTTTCAAACGTTGAATGGTTTCGGGGTCAAGTTTCATGGTTTGCGCTCTGGCTCAAGCATTAAAAATTTTGTAGATCGAATTAAGCTTCGTTAACCAGACCTACGATTTTGGAATTTCTAGAGGCTTGCCTTTGCGGTCACGTCCATAAATTCTGGGCCGTATGTAATGATCTATCAGCGGTGTGGCCGCATTCATCAGCAATATGGCAAACCCCGCGCCTTCAGGATAGGCTCCCCAGGTACGAATCACGAAAATCAAAAGACCGCAGCCTGCGCCAAAAACCAGTTGTCCAGCAGGCGTATTTGGCGAGGTGACATAATCAGTCGCTATAAAAAATGCCACGCACATCATCGCTCCTGAATTCAGGTGCAGAAATGGACTAACATAATGCTGGCTATCCATGACATGAAAAATGCTAGCTAACAAAGCAACCGTCAGTAATAAAGAGACCGGAATATACCATTGAATAACGCCCTGCCTGATTAACCACACGCCGCCCAAGGCCAGCAACAGAGTTGAGGTTTCACCCAGGCTGCCGCGTGTCCAGCCGATAAAATTCAGGATTGCGGAATAATCTTTCAAAATTTCGGGTAACAAACGGTTTTGAGAAAATTCAGTTTTGATAAACCCCAGCGTGGTCGCGCCGGTGCTTGCATCGCTATTTTCCAATCCTGCTAAAGTAATATGCCAGCTTTCGGCTAAACCCGGTGAATGTGGAAAAAACAACGGTGACACATTCGCCCATGTAGTCATTTCGATTGGAAAGGAAATCAGCAAGGCGACTCTGGCTAACATCGCGGGATTAAACAGGTTTTGTCCCAAGCCGCCATAGACGTGTTTACCTAAAATAATTGCGAGCCCGGAACCGGTGGCTCCAATCCACCACGGAGCCCAGGGTGGTAGCGTAATCGCCAGCAGCCAGCCGGTTAAAACAGCAGAGCCATCCATAATAACCGGTTTGGCAATTCTTCCTGCCAGACGCAGACAAAAGGCTTCAAAAAAAACCGCTGATGACACGGTAATAATAAACAGATTTAAAGCCGGCCAGCCAAAGCACAAGATTCCAAACGCAGTCGCAGGCGTAAGCGCCAGCATCACTTGCCACATAATATAACTGACGCTGGTGTTTGCGCCCATATGTGCTCCACTGCTAGGTTTCATATGTGGAATCATGCCATTGCCTCCTGTTCGGCCTTTAGTCGTTCCCGCTCTTTTTTTGCCGCTATCCGGGCTTGCTCTTCTTCGTGTTGCTGCCGGGCTATGCGCTCCATGCGTTCATTGCGCGCATCGATCAGGCGTTTGGTTTGTTCGGATTTGTGTTGAGCTTGCTGTCTGGCCGCTACTTCACCCGAGGCATATTTAAAAT
>JBAQEN010000641.1:0-2663 GCA_049286765.1 Methylococcaceae bacterium | reverse complement strand
CTACAAACGAGAGTTCACAACTCAGTCTAGCCCATCCACGTATCAACGGCTTGTTCAGTGCATTAAAAAAGATTGCAGCGGTTACGATTGCGCTGATGGGCATTGGTTTTATTCTTTGGCTCGATAGCTGGTATATGAATCACTCTGACATGCCCACGCTCAGCCGTGACATGAGTTATGGGCTCCTGACCCTGATTGGTTTCCTGACCAGTTTTCACTGCGTCGGCATGTGCGGGCCTCTGATCCTGGGCTATACCGCGAAAAGCGCTACTAATGGACAAAAATCCTACGGCACGCATTTCCTGTATGGTATCGGTAAAACGCTATCCTATACCCTTATCGGCGCATTGTTTGGCGCGTTTGGCTCGGTCGTCGCCTTTACCCCCTACGCGCAAGGCGCAGTCGGTATCGCTGCGGGTATTTTTCTGATTCTGTTCGGCCTGCATATGCTGGAGATATTTCCGGCGTTGAGTCATTTCCAGATCAGAACCCCGAAGTCTGTCATGCGCTTTGTTGGCAAGGAATACCGCAAACGCAGCAATCCCTTCGTTATTGGACTCCTGAATGGTTTGATGATTATTTGCGGCCCTTTGCAAGCCATGTACGTTATGGCCGCAGGCACGGGCAACTGGGCTGAGGGCGGGGCCATTTTGTTCTTTTTCGGCATCGGCACTTTGCCTTTGCTCCTTGGCTTCGGGTTTCTCACCAGTCTGATTTCGGCAAACCTGACGCCCAAATTACTGAAAGCCTCCGGCCTTATTGTTATGATTCTGGGTGCAATCATGCTTAACCGGGGGCTGGCAGTCACAGGCACAGGCGTGGATTTCAATACCTTGGTCGCACGCATGTCGCAAAAGCTGTCGCCGGCTGTGGCGGAAACCCCGTCCTGCGACACTGAACAAACTATCAGCATGGAGGTGCTGAAAAGCCGATTCTCCCCCAACCAATTCACGTTGCGCAAAGGGGTTCCGGTAAAGTGGGTGATTGACGGCAAGGAAATGAATGAGTGCAACAAGACCATTGTAATTCCTCAATATAAGTTGAAAATCGAGCTGAAAGAGGGTACACAAATTGTCGAATTTACGCCGCCGGAAAGTGGCGTAGTTCCCTGGAGTTGCTGGATGGGGATGATACCCGGAACCTTCATAGTCGTAGACAACGTGCCCCCTTCCGCGCAAAAGGAAGCGCAACCCGCCGCGCAGAAATTTCCTGCTATCGAAGCTTATCGTCAGCGTTTTGTCCATGAAGTCAAACAGTTATGGCAGCGTCTGGAGTCCTTTTATCAGGATGTTTGGGCTGGAAAATAAGAACTTCTTGAAATCCATTTGGTTTGTGGATCTCTTAAGGATCATGAAAACAGGTTGTCCACCCATTAGTGATGAAAGATGTGTTTTCACAGTAAGTCATAAAACCACGAAGCCTGGTTTTTACGTTAAAGTCATTATTTTTCTTCGTGGTAGACTTAATGAATCAAATGCCACCAAGAAAAGCATAAAGCTTCCTGACCTTTCTGAATAATTCCGAAGCGCAGTGTTCGCCAACATTCGACGAGAATTTTGGTGTGATCAGAAAAAATCAGAATTCCGGACAGCCAAAGCTTTATACAAAAGTATGTCATATCACATACTAACAGTGTGCCATATAACATAGTTTAATTATTGTTTTTAACAATTTAAAACATAATTATATGATTAATAAGAGATTAGTATTTTCGGTATAAATCATGCTTATTCGCAGAATCCTAATTTCTTGAATATTCAAATATTTAAATATTCAACTATTCATGCTTGTCATCCTCAAATTTATTGTCGGATAATGACGCGGCTGATTGATTAGCTGCTTTCTAAAGCTTACCAGCATGAAGCGTGTTTCAGCGTATGATGTCATGGCATTACACAGTGTTCATGACGATTATTCTTAATAGAGCTTAGGGGGATTGATAAGTATTGCACATGAGAAATTCCTCATTATTTTTTATATATATTACCAGTGGGGTAATTTTATTGAGCCTGCTGCTGGTGCATGCCACTTTTAGTGAAAGCGCCCGGCAACCAAATCTTGAGGAAAAGGCGATGCTGGTGAAAATGTTGAAACTGACTGATCTGTGTCTTTTCACCGAAGCCCGCTACACCCGGCATTTGTCCCAAGCCGATTTGAATACTGCGTTCCAGGATCATCCGTTGTCGCTGGAACACTTCCCGTCCGGTTCGTTTACCCAGCCATCCGAAAGCATTAGCGAACGCCCATGAGACACTGGATTGAAAAGCAACGTTACATAATAGATTTTACCATTTCCTCGCTGCTGCGCAGAAAGGTGAAAAACTTTGGTTTGCTGGCCTTATATACGCTTATCGTCTTCATACTGGCCTCGACGATGTTCTTCACGCATGCAATCAAAAAAGAAGCTGCGCTTATTCTGAAGGGCGCGCCGGAAATTGTTGTGCAAAAAATAGTGGCTGGGCGGCATGATCTGTTTCCGGTCAGTTACATTGACACCATTAAAAAAATTCGCGGTGTGGCTGCCGTCGAAAGCCGGTTATGGGGCTATTATTACGATAGCCTTGTCAGCGCCAACTATACGCTGCTGACACCGCCAGGCAACGGCTCTTGGGATAATGATAAATTATCCGCTAAAACTACTGTGGTTCAAAGTGAATCCGGAG
>JBAQEN010000640.1:0-4264 GCA_049286765.1 Methylococcaceae bacterium | reverse complement strand
ATGATTTGCTTTATGAAATTCAACTGTTTCCTAAGTAAGTCATACCTGGACATTATCGTGTTACGCCAGGGAGACGGCCGTATGTTCCAAAACACTCGCAATAGCTACCCACTGGAGTTTGGGTCGTCATAACACAAGCACCGTACGCAGTCACGCACAGTCTGGCGGCTGGAGTTGCGGGATAATTAGGGTACCCGTTGTTGGAACCGCCGCCTTGCTGTTGGCCACACAATTGTGAGAGCTGATCAGACGTCGCACCTCCCTCTACATATGAGCGAATATCGTCAGCTGAACATTGGGCCAAGGTAATTTCGGAATAAAGCCCAAACATGGTAAACATCAAAAAGCCCACCACCGTTAAATAGAGTTTCCCATTAATCATGACGCCCTCCTCAATTAGCTATTCTCACAATTCGAATACAGGCCTAACAAGTTATTATCTAGGAGAGGCTATCTTACCATCTGATAATTTCAGTTGACAAAGATTATCTTTTAAGGCTTATCTCTAATTTAGAAAACATAAAATTTATGCATGATAACCGTATCCAGATAACTCTAAATATAAATAAATGTCTGCTTTTGGCCGGACTGGGACAGTCATAAATTCACAATTAGATAATTACCACAGGCTGCTTTCGAGCAAATTTTGATGCAGGGTCAATTCCTGTCATTCATCTTCGGTACTGCTTGCGTGATACCGGTCAAAATCTCCCATTCCGACAAAATATCCATTGCCTCTTCCTTGGTGCTGCCACACGCATCCTCGGTCGCCTGAAAACCATTGCACACAAGAGGTCAGCTAGGCTGCAAGAAAATCGAGCTTTTATTTTCATTGTCCAAATGCAGACAACGCACCGCAACGGGTTTACCAAAAGGATGGGAAAATATTGCTTGAGCCGGACGGGTTTTGCAAACCCCTCCGCAACGTTTCTGCTACGGTGCGTTAACTGCATTATAGCTTGAAGTTTTATTGAAACCTCAGAGCAGGTTAGTCCAGCATTCCCGCCCGAATGATGAAATTCTCAACTGCCTTAAGGCCTTCTTTCGTCTTCAGATTGGTAAAGACAAACGGCCGCTCTCCGCGCATTTTACGCGCATCGTGATCCATGACTTCAAGCGATGCGCCTACATAAGGGGCTAAATCGACCTTGTTGATGACCAGCAAATCCGAGCGGGTAATTCCGGGCCCGCCCTTGCGCGGTATCTTGTCGCCTGCTGATACGTCAATCACATAAATAGTCAAATCGGCCAGTTCCGGACTGAAGGCCGCGCTGAGATTATCGCCGCCGCTTTCCACCATGATAAAGTCGAGATAAGCAAAACGCTGGCTTAACTCATCCACCGCCGCTAGATTTATCGACGCATCTTCCCTAATGGCGGTATGCGGGCAACCGCCGGTTTCCACGCCTAAAATACGTTCCTCCGGCAGCGCCTGGCTACGAATCAGAAATTGTTGATCTTCCCGGGTATAAATGTCATTGGTCACCACGCCGATTTCAAATTTGCCGCGCATTTGCTTGCATAACGCGTCCACCAAAGCCGTTTTGCCGAAACCGACCGGGCCGCCGATACCGACTCTTAATATCTGTTTAACACTCATATAATCCCTCAGGAACGAAATAATCTGGAATACTGCATTTCATGCCGGCTGCTGGCTAAAGCCAGCCCGAAGGCGCTGCCGCCAATCTCATCATCGCCAAGATTTAAAGCCTCATCGACTAATGCAGGGATTTTGCCTGCCAAATCAGTCAATAGCCGCTGTCCCGCTACCTGACCTAACGGCACCAGTTTTACCGCACATAACACCTGGTTTTTCAGCCAGCTCCACAAATAACCGATAGCAGTTTCGCGCTTTTGAATACCCCAGTTGAAGGCGGCAAAAGCGAAAATCGTAGCGAGTGTGGCTTCAGGCTTGCGCAGCCAGGGTTGCATTTCAGTAATCGCCAATGAATCGAGCAAACGCGCCAACGCCTGGCCGATTTGCCGGTCTTCGGCCCTTAATTCAGCCGTTTCCCGGCAGGCAATCAGAGTTTTGCTCCAATAGTCCACCTTTTCAACATTACCCCGTTCCCAGGCGTCATAAAGCCGTGCCAGAATAGGCAGGTCAATGCGGGTCAAACAACTGTCCATCAAACCGCTGATCCATTCCCCCGTTTCGGCGGCATTGCTTATCCAGCCATCGTCAACCGCCCGCTCCAAGCCTTGAGAATAACAGAACATGCCTATCGGCAAACCGGGGCTGACTAGATGCAGCAAGCGCAATAACGCCAGATCAGTGACCATGGCCGTGATACGCGCCCTGCTCCGGTTCAAAAGGCAAAACTTCATGCGCAACCGCCAAGCCCAAACCTTCCAGCATGTGATCCAAGACATGATCGTTCAGAAAGCGCAGTTCGCCCGCTAAAATCTGCAAGGCTACGTGCCGGTTGCCCAAGTGATAACAGGCACGGGCGAATTGCAGGGCATCATCGGTGCGCACTACCGACAACGACTCCGGCGCCGCATCAACCCGCACACGGTAATGATCGGGGCCAGTTAAAACCAGGCCATTGCGCAAAACCTGGCCGCGCGGCAAAAACAGCCCGATTTGGGCGCCGTTATCGGTTTTGATCAACAAACGGCTTTTCTGGCGGGATTCATAGGGCAAGGTCACCACGTCGTCCGGGGTGGTTTCCGGTGGAGCCAGTTCAGTGAGTTTAAGCATCATCAAAATAAAAAATAACGTTGGGCAAAAGGCAGCACAGCGGCCGGTTCACATGCCAGCAGCAGGCCGTCGGCGCGGACCGAATAGGTTTGCGGATCGACTTCGATATGGGGCTGGTAGTGATTATGAATCAAATCCTTTTTGCCGATTGTGCGAGTGTTCGCCACGACGCCGACCTGCTTGTTAAGCCTCAACACCGTTGCAATACCGGACTCAACAGCGACTTTCGGCAAAAAGAACATCGAGGTAGCCGAAGCCGTCATACCGAAGGCACCAAACATCGGCCGGTAATGCACCGGTTGCGGGGTTGGAATCGAGGCATTGGGATCACCCATGGGCGCCGCGGCAATGAACCCGCCTTTAAGAATCAGACTGGGCTTCACCGCAAAAAAGGCCGGATGCCAGAGCACCAGATCAGCCAGTTTGCCTACTTCGATTGACCCGACTTCATGCGCAATGCCGTGACTGATCGCCGGATTGATCGTGTACTTGGCGATATAACGTTTGATGCGGAAATTGTCATTGCCGGATGAATCTTCAGCCAGGCTGCCGCGTTGCAGCTTCATTTTATGAGCCGTTTGCCAGGTGCGGATAATGACTTCGCCAACCCGGCCCATCGCCTGCGAATCGGAAGCAATCATCGAGAATGCCCCCAGGTCATGCAAAATGTCTTCGGCGGCGATGGTTTCACGGCGGATGCGCGATTCGGCAAAAGCCACGTCTTCTGCAATGCCGGGATCCAGATGATGACACACCATCAGCATATCCAGATGCTCGTCCACGGTATTAATCGTATAAGGCCGCGTCGGATTGGTTGAAGACGGCAGTACGTTGGCCTCGCCACAGGCTTTGATAATATCGGGGGCATGGCCGCCGCCCGCGCCTTCGGTGTGATAGGTGTGGATGGTGCAGCCCTTGAAGGCGGCAAAGGTATCTTCAACAAAACCGGATTCGTTTAAGGTATCGGTATGAATGGCGACTTGCACATCGAAGTGCTCGGCCACTGACAGACAGCAATCAATCGCTGCCGGCGTCGTGCCCCAGTCTTCGTGCAGTTTCAAGCCCATCGCTCCGGCACGCACCTGTTCTTCCAGCGCAGCAGGCAGGCTGGCATTGCCTTTGCCGAGCAAGCCAAAGTTCATCGGGAAGGCATCCAGCGCTTGCAGCATGGTCTGAATATTCCACGGGCCCGGCGTGCAGGTCGTCGCATTCGTGCCCGTCGCAGGCCCGGTGCCGCCACCGATCATCGTGGTCACACCCGACATCAACGCTTCATCGATTTGCTGCGGACAGATAAAATGGATATGCGCGTCAATGCCGCCAGCCGTCAGAATCTGTCCTTCCCCGGCGACGATTTCAGTGCCGGGGCCTATGGTGATATCGACGCCTTGTTGCGTATCGGGATTGCCGGCCTTGCCGATACCTGCAATGCGGCCGCCTTTAATGCCGACATCGGCCTTGATAATGCCCCAGTAATCGACGATGAGTGCATTGGTGATCACCAGATCCATCGCCACGGAGGAATCGGCCTGGCTTTGTCCCATGCCGTCGCGGATGACC
>JBAQEN010000639.1:0-4351 GCA_049286765.1 Methylococcaceae bacterium | reverse complement strand
AAATAAATCGGCAAGCAGTCAACTGTATTCACAGCGTATGCTGCTGGCGCAGGATGTCGATGAATTTGTCAAATATGCCCAGCGCCGGGCAGCGGTTTTTTCTTATAGCGGCAGCAATTATGAGCTGATTGATGTAGTAAAACCCGCTGAAGGCGAAGATTACAATCGCAACGAACGCGAATGGCTACAGCGCACGATGTTTGACGTCGATGCTGCACGCACGCTGAATTTGCATACGCAGTTGTCGCTATTAAAGAAAATTGCCTTGCACCCGGAGCTGCCTGATTATTTAAAACGCCGCGTCGTGATGTCGGTGTGGATGCGCGCGGTGCTGCTTGACGATGAGCAAACCGCAGTGGAATTTGTGCCGCACGTTGTCCTGTATCTTCCGGAACTAAAGGATTTTATGCATCAATACAGCAAGGCTAAAGATAAGCAGGATAGGAATTTTGAAGCGGTTTGGCTGATGTTGAAAAATCCGGGCATGCGTCCGTTGGTCGAACAAGATCAGGGCCGTCTGTCAGCCTTTAACGAGATTGATAATTTTCGTGATAACTGGTGGTGCGATGCCGATTTCGACCACCGGTTATTAAACGATCGAGGACAAGAAATAGCTGATTTTCCTGCACCGGCATTTTTTACCCAAACTGAAATCGCAGAGGCCGCTACTGAAAATGCCAGGATTGCCGCGTTGACCGGTGGAGCGAATTTTTTAGCGACTCAAACAGCACTATGGGCAAAGCAGAAACCCAACGAAAAACGTTTGCCCGAAGCCTTGTATCTGGCTGTTAAAGCCACCCGTTATGGCTGTCAGAACTGCGCCACTGCCAAGGCTTCGAAAGCCGCGTATGATGTGTTGGCTAAACGATTTAAAACCACGGAATGGAAAAAGAAGACGCCGTATTGGTTTGGCGAGGTTTGTGTTAAGAAATAGGTTTGGCAAGTACAGGAGAGCCGCAGTGGAACGACATGAGCCGGCGTGAGATTATCCCAAAAACCGGCTATGATACAACCCTACGATAGCTTCCAGGATGCCGCCATGTCGGAACTTGCTCTTAAACTCATCGCTGAAAACAAAAAGCCCCGTTCTCCATCTCTCGACCTCGGTAATTGCGGGCTGACGGAAGTGCCTGAAGAAATCGGGGAACTGGTGTGGCTTGAGGAACTGTCATTCGCTAGTGAATGGAACTATTTCGACGGTAAAAAATGTGTTATCAAAAACACCCAAAACAACGGGCCTATAAATAACATAGCAAGCCCTATACCGGCTGCTCTATTGAGTTTCAAGTTTTTGGCTGGTAAGCCTGTTAAATCCAGTCCATTTTCCGGCCTGATAAAGCTGAAAAAGCTGTATCTAAATGGCAATGTGGGTAACTCGAATGCTTTCAACGATCTGACTCCGCTATCGGGTCTCGCGAATCTGCAAGAGCTTGATGTTTGTTTAATGCAAGTTAGCGATCTGTCCCCGCTATCGGGTCTCACGAATCTTCAACGGCTTAATGTTTCGTTTACGCAAGTGACCGACCTATTCCCGTTGACATGTCTCGCGAATCTTCAACAGATTGATATTTCGTTTACAGAATTGACCAACCTGTCCCCGCTGTCAGGCCTCGTGAATCTCCAGGAACTTCATGTTTCGGGTTCGAAAGTGACTGACCTGTCTCCACTGTCGGGTCTCGTGAACCTCCAAGAGCTTTATGTTCGGGACACGCAGGTAACCGACTTGTTCCCGCTTTCGACCCTCGTGAATCTCCAAGAGCTTGATGTTCGAAATACACAGGTAACCGATCTTAACCCGATATCGTGCCTTGCGAAGCTCCAAGGGCTTGAAGTTTCACAGACAAAAGTGACCGATCTTTCTCCGCTATTGGGTCTCACCAATCTCCGGAAACTAAATGTCTCGAATACACAAGTGACTGATTTTTCCCCGTTGTCTTGCCTTGCGAAGCTCCAAGGGCTTGAAGTTTCACAGACGCAAGTGACCGACCTTTCCCCACTATTGGGTCTCACTAATCTTCGGAAACTTAATGTTTCGAATACACCAGTGACTGATCTGTCCCCGCTGTCGAGCCTTTCGAATCTCCAAGTGCTTCGTGTTTCGTATACACAAGTGACCGATTTGTCCCCGTTGTCGGGCCTAGCGAATCTCCAAGTACTTAATGTTTCGTATACACAAGTGAATGACCTGAGCCCACTGCTTGAGTTAATTAAAAATGAACTTCCGGTACGATGGCAACCGGATTTATGGTTAGACGATTTATATTTAAACGATGGTATTTACTTAGAAGATTGCCCTTTGACCAATCCGCCCGTTGAAATCGTCAAACAAGGCAATGCCGCCATTCTTAACTATTTTCATGAAAAAGCGATTCAAGGCACCGATCATCTGTATGAAGCTAAAATGCTGCTTATCGGTGAAGGCGGGGCAGGCAAGACCAGCTTATTGCGGCGGCTGTATCAAACGGAAAAGCCGCTGCCTGATGAGAATGAGACCACCAAAGGCATCGATATTTACCGGCACGAGTTCAAGCTGGCCAATGGCCGCAATTTTAGGTTGAATATATGGGATTTCGGCGGCCAGGAAATTTATCACGCCACGCATCAGTTCTTTCTGACCAAACGTTCGCTCTATGTGCTGCTCGACGATACCCGTAAGGATGATAAAACCGTGCATGATGGAGGATTCAAATACTGGCTGGAGGTGGCTGATCTGTTCGGCGGCCATAGCCCGGTGCTGATTTTCCAGAACGAGAAAGGCGGCCGCAGCAAGACCATTGATGAATCCGGCATCAAAGGTAAATTTAATAACGTGAAAGAAATTTACCGAGGCAATCTGGAACAACCTGGCGCGGCGGACAGCTTGCGCAATGCTGTAGAATTTTTCGCACAAAACCTGCCGCATATTGGCGAGGAGTTGCCAGCTAAATGGGTGAACATTCGCTCTGAGATTGAGCAGCAGGCGAAGGATAAAGCCTTTATTACTCAACAAGACTATTTTGTTATTTACCGGAAACATCTTGAGTTTGACCGCGATAAAGCCCTGCATTTGAGCCGTTATCTGCACGACTTGGGCGTGTTCCTGCATTTCCAGGATGAACCGTTGCTTTCGCGCACAGTGATCCTGCAAAACACCTGGGCGACTGAGGCCGTGTTCAGGATGCTCGATGATGAAATTGTGAAGGGAAATTTGGGCCATTTCGACAGCGTCGATTGCCAGCGGGTATGGCGGGATTCGGTTTATGCCGATATGCATCCTGAATTGTTGGCGCTGATGCAAAAGTTCGAGCTTTGTTATCCTTTGCCGGACACGCCCTGCGATACTTGGCTCGCGCCGCAATTGCTGCCGCCGTCCAAACCTGCGGCATTATCCGATTGGCAACAACCTGGTGATCTGACGCTACGCTATCGTTACGAATTTTTACCCAAAGGTATCGTCAGCCGCCTGATCGTGCGCATGCATCGTTTCGTCAAGCGCCCGGACCTGAGCTGGGTTTCCGGCGCCTTATTCGAGCGCGGCGGCACCGAAGTGCTGGCCGAGGTCCCGGCCAAAGGTGGCGAAATCGTGCTGAGCTCCCGCGGCCCCGAACGCAAGGAACTGCTCAGTGTGATTTCGGCGGACCTGGATGCCTTGAACGACAGTTTCCATGGGCTGAAGGATCTGGTCGCCAAATGGGTGCCTTGTAATTGCAATCGTTGCCGCGAGCTGACTGAACCGGAGTTTTTTGATCAAAAACGGCTGTTGCAGCGTAAGATAGACGGCAAACTCAAAGTAGAATGTCCCGCCAGCTACGAAGACGTAGACGTGCTGGAATTGCTGGACGGCATCCGCGTCGATCAGTTGCCTGGCTGGGCCAAGGATGAAGATACTTCAAAGCAGCTATCGCAGGAATTAGCTGATAAAGCCCGTACCGTCAAAATCTTTTTAGCTTCATCATCCGAGCTTGAAAAAGACCGGGATGCTTTCGATCTATATTTCAGGCAGCAAAACGACCGGTTACGCAAGCAGGGCACTTATCTCGAAATCGTCCGCTGGGAAAACTTTCTCGATGTAATGTCTGAAACCCGTTTGCAGGATGAATATAACAAGGAAGTGAAAGCCTGCGATATTTTCGTCAGCCTGTTTTTCTCCAAGACAGGAAAGTATACCGAGGAAGAGTTCGATACTGCGCATAAGCAATTCCACGACACCAAAAAACCGCTTATCTACACTTACTTTAAAAATGCGCCGAAGAATATGGGAGATATTGACGACGAGGTTCTTACTTTACTCGATTTCAAAAAGAAACTGAAAGATATGGGCCATTTTTATACCAACTACGACAACATCGAACACCTCAAGCTGCAATATAAT
>JBAQEN010000638.1:0-5277 GCA_049286765.1 Methylococcaceae bacterium | reverse complement strand
TCGACGGCGGGCAAGTTATGAAGTTCGGGTATGTTCATAATAAGGAAGTATCTGTTTTGTGATGATTGATTAAGTTGAAATGTCGGGCAACGATTAAGCTGTTGCCCAAACTACCCCTACTCATGATTTATTCAAGCTCGTAGCTCATAGGTTTCGCGGCAGCTAAACACCCATCAACGCACAACATCAAAAACGATCGACTAAAAAAACCGCTTGGAAAAGTTCGAGCGGAAGGCTGGTTCACGGCTTCGTTTATGTCGGATTTCTTAACGGCAAATACGCCTTACAGCTTTAGAATAAAAATAACAATGGGAAACAAACTATACTTTTGGTTAATTAACCTCAAAATGGAAAAATGGAGATAGCTCATGTCTGAAATAACCTATGCTGAGTTTAAAGCAGAATGGCTCAAAACTATTCTTGAAGGAAATCCCCCAACAATAGATTTAGGGCATCGCTTTTCCCGTAAAATATTGGGTGACTGGCTCGACTTCAATTCGGAAACGGAAGATATTATCTTTTGTGATGGAACTGGTGACGGAGGTATTGATGTTGCCTTCTTGGTCTTAGGCGACAGTTTGGAAGATGGGAATCACGAGGGAAATACCTGGTATCTGGTTCAAAGTAAACACGGTTCCGCTTTTGCAGGCACTGCTACAATCTTACTCGAAGGCCAAAAGGTTATCGATAATCTCCGCGGGCTCCGCCCAAACCTCTCATCCTTGGGTGCGGAAGTATCTAATAGAATAAGAAACTTCATCATAAATGCCGGTCCGAACGACAAACTAAAGCTTGTCTATGCGACTCATGAACCTATAAATGAAAATGAAAAGCGCGCTTCAGATGATGTACGCACGTTAGGCCGTACTCATTTAGGTGATTTGTTTGATATTGAATCCATTTCAATCCAAACCATTTACAATAGAATTACCGAGCTTTCAAGCGATGCTAACAAGACAACGGTTAAACTCCAAGCCAGCCTTGTCCCGTCAGGTGATGATTTATGGGTAGGTTCAGTAACACTATTAAATCTCTATGAGTTTCTCAAATCGTATAAACAATCAACGGGTGATCTAGACCAACTTTATGAAAAAAATGTCAGAAAATACCTGGGGGGTGGCAGGGTCGTTAATAAGGGCATTGCTCAAACACTCAAAATCAACCCTGAAAAATTCGGACTTTTCAACAACGGAATTACTATTGTCGCAGAGGATGTTGTTCTTGACGGTGACAAATTTTCAATTATTGAACCCTATGTAGTCAATGGATGCCAAACTACCAAAACAATTTGGCAGATTTTAGTTGAAAAGCTTGATACTGGAGCCAGTCAACTATCAGCAGAAGCCCAACATTGGAAAGAGCGTTTATCAAAGGGTATTGTCATTGTAAAGATTGTCAAAGTTGGTGCGGGAAATGAATCCCAACTCACCGATATAACCCGCTTTACCAATAGCCAGAATTCCGTAAGCAGACAGGACTTTATTGCCTTGGAAGGAAACTTCAGAATGCTCGCCAGTGAAATGACAAGTCAATATAGTATCTATTTGGAAATTCACCGTGGAGGTTGGGAAAGTCAAAAAATGCTCCAGAGGCAAAGTCTTAATGTACCTACCTACACCGAATACGTAAACGCTTTTGATATGCTAAAAATTTACGGAGCAGCATGGATGTCCGAGCCAGGTATTGCCTTTGGGAAAAACCCTCCTTTTGCACCGGGCGGAGCAATATTCAAACGAATCATGGATTCTCAAAGTTTTGGCGTGGAGGAAGTGTATGCGTGTTATTTGCTCCAAAAAGTAGCCAACAAAATCAAATTTGGTCGCGGTGCAGAAAAGCCTTCCCGAGGTCAAACAAGGTATCTTTTTTACTATGTTTTGACTGATATGCTCAAGGATATTTTAATCAACGCCAACAAGCCGTATGGTTTAAAAGACATAACAAATTCCGTAACCATAATTTACAAAAAAGAATCTGATTCCTCAAATAGCCTAACAAGTATTGCTTTAAATGTTATCGATACTTATCTAGCTGATGGAAACCCTGATTCTCTATTTACAGAGCCTGAGTTTATTAGAACCAAAGATTTGAACAACTTTCTTAAATGGGAAAAGCTCGGAAAAGGCAGAGATCATACCCCGAAATTCGAGCAATTGCTTTTTGCCAATAAATTCTTAATGGGGCAGTCCCTCGCTGGTCATGTATCAATCCGGAACCAGATAAATAATTTACTAACAAATGAGGTCTAATGTTTAAATCCGAAACCGGTAACCTCGAAGGAATAGAGGAAGATCTATAGGATGGTCTGAGGTACCAAGCCCATCAATCGTAAATTCCGTTCATCCATTACCATTAGTATATTCCTCGTGGGCACGAAAAGCATCAACACACCTTAGCTACAAAGCTATCTACACCCATCGATTATCCCGAGTTTCACGCATCAGATATACAGCCAGCAGGCTTATAGCCGCCGCCAATGAAACATAGCCGCCGACCCAGGCCAGTCCGCCCTCGGTAACCAGCCGTTGCGCAATATAGGGTGCAAACGAAGCGCCCAGTATGCCGCCCAAGTTATAGGCGGTTCCGGCACCGGTATAGCGTAACTCGGAAGGAAACAGTTCCGGCAGCAGGGCGCCCATCGGCGCGAAGGTGGCTCCCATTAGCAATAACTCCAGTGACAGGAAAGCGGTAATTATCAACGGTGAGCCGCTTTCCAGCATGGGTTTTAAGGCGAAACCGGACAGGAATGCGGCGCTGCCGGCGATCAGTAAAACGGGCCGCCGTCCGAAATGATCACCTGCCCACGCTGATAGCGGCGTGGCGGCGGCCATAAAGAGTACGGCCACGCACAACATGCCAAGAAACTGCTGGCGCGGGATGTTTAGCGTGGTGGTGCCATAGCTCAGGGAAAATACCGTTGAAATATAGAACAACGCATAGCACACGACCATAGCCAGCGCTCCGAGAACCAACTGGGCGCCATGAGATTTAAGTATTTCCTTAAGAGGCAAGCCAACCTGTTGGTGTTGCTTTAACACTCTGGCAAATACAGGGGTTTCGGCCAAGGCCAAACGGACATACAAACCGATGATGACCAGCACCGAACTTGCAAGAAAAGGAATCCGCCAGCCCCAGTCTTTAAACTCTTGTTCACTCAGCAAATGAGCAAGCAGCAGAAAACTGCCGGTCGCCAAAAGAAACCCCACCGGCGGCCCCAACTGCGGAAACATGCCGTACCAGCCGCGTTTCCCGGCCGGAGCGTTCTCGGTTGCCAACAGCGCGGCTCCTCCCCATTCTCCGCCCAGGCCTATGCCCTGGCCAAAACGCAACAAACACAATAAGGCCGGCGCCCATGCGCCGATAGCATTATAACCTGGTAACAAACCGATCAATGTGGTGGAAACACCCATTACCAGCAACGATGCGACTAACGTTATTTTGCGCCCGATGCGGTCGCCGAAATGTCCGAACAGCGTCGCGCCCAAAGGCCGTGTAAGGAATGCTACGGAAAAGGTAAGAAAGGCGCTGAGTGCTTGAGTGGTCGGGTTGCCGCCGGGGAAAAATACCGGGCCGATAACCAATGCCGCGGCCATGCCGTAGATATAAAAATCGTAGAACTCGATAGCGGTACCAATAAAACTGGCCAAGGCAATACGCGTAACAGAGGGTGTAAGGGCGATTTGTTGCAAATTAAGGCCTGCTGCTGTTTGTTTTTGATTTAATAATAAATTGTGGAAATATTAAGACAAGCTCTAAAAATACCGGGGTCATCTGGACTAGCCTAGCGCAAATGGATTTCCCATTATCAATAGCTTACATTCGCGGTGAGCTTCCCGGAACATGATCGTAACTAATTTTTACAAACATAAAAATGTAAACGTCGCATAAGGTCGAGTGAGTATGCGAAAGCCAATATTTTGCCGCTTACTTTGGCGTGCGAGAGAGGCCCGCCAACAATCGGCGGAAGATATTATTCCACGGCTCCAGCATCACTTGCTGCTCTGTAATTTTTTGCTTATAGAATACTGTCCGGCGCTCAGCTTGCTTGAATTAAAGGCCGTGGGTTCTTGAAGTAATTCGGGATTTATCAACATGCAGTCATGGTGATAATAGACATCCACCGTACTGCTAGTACAATGGATGGCAATGCGGGTTTTGTAGCACTCTTAATAGCCCGGTTTTAGGCTGACTGCTTCTTGGCTACCCTGGCAACGTGAGCGCCCTGAAACCGGGCAATTTTTATTTCGTTCTCTGATGGCTGACGGCTACCATCGGCACCCGCAAGAGTGCCGGCTCCATAGGGTGACCCGCCGGTGATTTCACTCATGTTCATAATTTCCTGGCAGGAATAGGGAACTCCTACGATGATCATTCCGTGATGTAACAAGGTGGTATGAAACGAAGTGATCGTTGTTTCCTGTCCACCGTGCTGCGTGCCCGTGGACGTAAACACGCTGCCCACTTTGCCAATCAGGTTACCGTTCAGCCACAACCGGCCGGTCCTGTCGAGAAAATTGCGCATCTGTGCGCACATGTTGCCGAAACGTGTCGGCGTGCCAAAGATGATGGCGTCATAATCCGGCAACTCATCCACTGTCGCGATCGGCGCCTCTTGGTCAAGCTTGGCGCCAGCCTTTCGCGCCACCTCTTCCGGCATCAAATCGGGCACGCGCTTGATCGTGACCTCGGCGCCTTCGACGCTGCGTGCGCCTTCAGCCACTGCTTTCGCCATTGTTTCGATGTGACCATACATGCTGTAGTAAAGAACGAGAATTTTTGTCATGATGTATCTCCTCATTGTGCGTGGTCGTGCATTACGTTTAAATATTGTCGAACTATACTGTCCATCTTATGGCATGGCGTATAGAGTCTTCTTTAATGCTTAATTAATTGTATTCATTAAACTTAAGATTGTCGATAAAAAGGTTTTTTACAGATTGTGCCGTGCGAGGGAATACCATGCCTTAAATCCAGCAATTCAGTGAACTACTATTGTTTTTGCCAGACCACACCTTCAACAGCAGTCCTGTTATCTACTCCAAATACTTAATAACCAATATAATCAAGAATATTCCTTAATGCTCGAAAAATAACGAATCATAAATGATGTTAGATTTATAACCAATAAAATTTAAAATGTTATACTGAATTACCCGATCTAAATTCTATTTTCAAGCAAACTTAAGCTCGATTACCTTGGTTTGTCCAGTAACCTTATTTGAAAATATTATTTTGTGAACTACTATTAAATCGATTAGTTCTATATCCGATTCAAAGAGA
>JBAQEN010000637.1:0-3211 GCA_049286765.1 Methylococcaceae bacterium | reverse complement strand
GCAAAACTTCTATCGATCGGCAACTCACACCGGAGCATTTCAAATACCTGGCGAACTGGAACCGGCGGTAGAATTCTGGTGCAAAACTTATACGGTGTGGCATCGCTCGGAAGTAGCATTTCACGACAACCGCTATCTGGATGTGATATACGAAGTGATGGTGTTGCCTGGCTATGTCGGCGAAAGTCTAACAAGTGAACAAAAGGAAATGGTCAACCAACGCCGCGATTTTTGGAAAACGCAATTGGCCGTTCTGGAGAGCAAATTGCGCTACAACGCGCCATTGAATGCTAACGACAGGCAGATGATTGCTAAACTGAAAAATAGCGGCAGGTCGCTTAACAGCGTATTGAATGGTGCCGCCGAGCGGGTGCGTTCGCAACGCGGCACCCGCGAACGTTTTATACACGGGCTTGAGATCAGTCGCCGCTACGAACGGCAATTTAGAAGAATATTCCGGGACGCCGGCTTGCCGGAAGATTTAGCCTACCTGCCGCATGTCGAATCCTCGTTTCAACCAGCGGCTAAATCCTCCGCCGGCGCTGTGGGCATGTGGCAATTCACCAAAGGCGCAGCGAAAACTTTCATGCCCGGCGGGAGAGTGGATCTACGCCTCGATCCATTTGCTTCAGCCAAAGGTGCGGCCCGCTATCTGAGTTACGCCTACAGCAAACTGGGCAACTGGCCTACGGCGATTACCTCCTACAACCACGGCATCGGCGGCATGAAACGGGCGAAAAACCAAGTCGGCGGGGATTTTGTCCGTATCGTAAAGACCTATGACGGACCAGCATTCGGTTTTGCCTCCCGTAACTATTACGCCCAATTTCTGGCGGCGCGCGAAATTGCCAGCAACCCGGTGGCTTATTTCCCGGAAGGTATGCAATACGGACCACCGTTGATGTCTAGACAATATCTGGCTGCGGAATAGAATGACGAAGCAACCGCCGCTGTTCCATATGACAAGTGAGGTTGCAAGACCTATGTGGAGCTTATGACATGAACAACAGCGAGTCAGCAGCATCCATAATGTCTGTTGGGATTCAGCTCCGCGATACGGTAAATGCCTTCCGGCACCTGCCTGTTGCCTTGGCGCAATTTCGGGCCGGACAAGCCGCTGTCCCTCGCCCATAGTTCCAGTTTCTTTTCCTGTTTCAAGGCGATGAAGGCGACTTCCCTGGGAAGGGAGGACACCTTGGCCTTGGTGAAATAGTAGTTGAGTTTGCCCTTCACGTATGCACCGTAAGCTTGCAGAATATCCTCCAAAGTCCATTGGCCGGCTAGCATGGGAGATGGGATGTAAGCGGTGGTGGTGTCGGGCTTGTTCCCGGAGCACGCACCGAATAATCCTGTTAAGGCCAAGCCGGTAATGATTTTGGCTGCTGATTTCATAATGTGCGCTGGAAATGAAGTGAGGACCGACATCATTTAGGTAAAACCGCCACATGTCTACAAGTTAAGGGCCATTGTCTTGGAGGCAGGTTGGCCGCTTGCCATGAATACCCCACTGATGAATAATGCCAAAATCGTCCGATGTGATTTGCCGGCCAGGCTAGTTTATGGCGTGAACCCCGTTTAAGTGAAACTTTTTACCCTCGGACTTGCCTAATTAACGATTGACTCACGGCCTTCCTTGTTCGACCGCCAGCCTACAATGTTTTTACCCTGTTCCGTTGGGGCTGATTTGGCAAGATTTTCTTCTGGCGGAGGTAGTAGCTTTAGTAAAATGCGGGCGATAGAATATGCATAAAACCGATTGTGTCCGCGCACCGAGGATCGGCCTTCTGTCTGGTCATCCCGAACGTAATGCCGCGAGTATGTCCAGCTATTAATCAATATACCTATTTTGGCGCAAAGTGACTCGATGAAAATGGCCACTAATTTGGGTTCGATCAAACCGATTCTCTTCTGGTCGATTGTGGCGGCCATGGCTTTGGCGGTAGTCATGCAAGCCAATCCGAACGCAACCATTGTCAACCAAGGGATTCTGCCCTATGGTTTTTTGATGACATCCTTGCAAGGCGGCAACGAAATCGATCCGCGCAAGGCCATTACCCTGGAGGCGGTGGGCTTGGGTGCCCGCTTGTCCAGGGTTGAACTGCTCGACGGCACAGGAAAAGTCCTGTTTGAGGTGAAAGATCAAACCAGCCTTAGCCTGCCTGTCCCCCTGGCCTTCGAGACTCGCCATAAGATCAAGGTGACGGCGGAGCGGTCTTGGACCGGAGAGTCCGAAACCCGTGAAATTAACTTCACAACGGTCGCCGTGCCGAAGCTGGAAGGTCCCACGCTGACGAGAGTGGGTCCGGATGCCTCGGTGACCCTGCATTTCGACCGGCCCGTAGGTAAAGTGCAGGCCACAGGCGACTTGACGTTGAAAACGGAACACGATGCCACAGGCCAGAATATCCGGCTGGTGGTGAGTGCTTATGAGCAAGACCATAAGTATCCGGTCCAGGTGAACTATAAAACCACCACGGGCGTACCTCTGCCGCCGCTATACCTGGAATTGACAACCGCGCCACCCCTTGCCGCCGAGACCAATGTCCGGGGCTTGACCAATTTAGGCTTGATGTTGCCGCTGAAAGTGACTTTTAGTGAACCGTTGGCCGATCGGACCAACGCGGCGAGCAATCTCCAGGTGCGGACCCGTGATGGCCAAGCCATCAATGGAAAATGGCGCTGGATTGGGCAGCGCCAGCTTAAATTTACTCCCCAAACTGCATGGCCGGCCTCAAGCACCATCGAAGTCAGCGACGACGGTAAAAATTTAAGAAGCGAGCGTGGCGGGATGCTGAAGCAAGCCCTGATCGAGCAATTCAGCACAGGCACGGACCGGAAGCTATTCGTTTACCTGGACAGCCAGCGTGTGGAGGCGGTGGAAAATGGCGAAGTGGTCCGCACCTTCAAGGTCAGCACGGGCAAAAGCAAAACACCCACGGAGACGGGTTCTTTTTATATCTATGACCGCTACCGCTACAAAAGAATGCGTAGCGATGTCGGCCGGGGGCAGCGCGGTTTCTATGAAATAGAAGATGTCCCGTATACGCAGTTCTTCCATAAAGACAATGCCTTCCATGGGGCGTTTTGGCACAATAATTTTGGCCATCCCGCCAGCCATGGCTGCGTCAACATGGCCACCAAAGACCAAAACAAGCGCTGGCCCAATGTCTCCGAGGATGCCGGCTGGCTTTATAATTGGGCAGCGCTGGGC
>JBAQEN010000636.1:0-2443 GCA_049286765.1 Methylococcaceae bacterium | reverse complement strand
CCTTTCAACCGCACCAAAGTTAAACTCAAAAAAGAAATAGTGACTATGGGCGTGGAAGGCATCGATCCCAAGCGCGTGGTGGGTACTTATGTTAGCCCTGAAGACTGGAACAAACTGATCTCAGATCCCGAGGTCATACTGGTCGACACCCGCAACGACTACGAGTTCAAAGTCGGCACCTTTAAA
Source organism: Methylococcaceae bacterium (assembly GCA_049286765.1). Classification (GTDB taxonomy): domain Bacteria; phylum Pseudomonadota; class Gammaproteobacteria; order Methylococcales; family Methylomonadaceae; genus JAGXGJ01. The sequence continues at coordinate 2,257 of JBAQEN010000636.1, read as the reverse complement.
AACGCCATTAACCCGAACACAACAAGCTTCCGGGAGTTCCCCCAGTACGTTAAAGAAAATCTCAATCCCGAAAAACACAAAAAAGTGGCGATGTTCTGCACCGGCGGTATCCGCTGCGAGAAATCCACGGCCTTCTTAAAAGAACAGGGCTTTGACGAGGTCTATCATCTCAAAGGCGGGATCTTAAAATATCTGGAAGAAGTCCCCGCCCAGGAAACGCTTTGGGAAGGTGAATGCTTTGTCTTCGACGACCGGGTAACGGTTAATCTCCAGCTTGAAAAAGGCAATTACGACCAGTGTAGCGCTTGCCGCCTGCCCATCACCGAAGCCGATAAGGCCAGCGATAAATACCAGCAAGGTATCAGCTGTCCTCATTGTTACGATAAAATCACGCCTGAGCAGAAAATCCGTTTCATGGAGCGTGAAAAGCAAATGGAATTAGCCAGGAAGCGCGGCGAAACCCATATGGGTGCCGATGCAGCCAGGACGCTAGTCGAAAAACGGGTAGCCAAGCAGCAACGGCGTCAGCAAGTAGTGGAAGAGTAAAACAAAAACAATGACCGGGGCATAACATGGAAGCCAGCGCAAAAACAATTAAATCATTAGCTGTACTTTGCAGCGGCGGCGACAGCCCCGGCATGAATCCGGCGGTGCGTGCGGTGGTCAGAACAGCTATCGGACTCGGCATTGAGGTTTTCGGTATTTACAGGGGATACTCCGGCTTGCTTGAAGGCAATATCCGAAGACTCAGCTTATCCTCGGTCAGCAACATCATCCAGCGCGGCGGAACTATTCTCGACAGCTCTCGCTGCCCTGAGTTTTACGCCGCCGAACACAGACGAGAAGCCGCGCAGATTTTATTAAAGAACCATATTGATGGCCTGATCATTATCGGCGGCGATGGCTCTTTTACGGGCGCCATGCTATTGCATCAAGAGCATGGCATTCCTGTGGTGGGCATCCCCGGCACCATAGATAATGATATTTCGGGCACCGAATATACTATCGGTTTCAATACCGCCGTACAGACCGCCACTAATGCAGTTGACAACATCAGGGATACCGCATCAGCACATGAGCGGACGTTTTTGGTTGAGGTCATGGGCCACAAATCGTCCGGAATTGCTTTGCAGGTGGGCGTATGTACCGGCGCCGAGCATGTTGTCTTGTCGAACCAGCCGGTCGATTACCAGAAAATTGTCAACGATATTACTAAAGGCATCGCGCGCGGCAAAACGTCATCCATTATCATCGTCGCTGAAGGCGAGAAAGCAGGCTTGTCTTATGAGATAAAAGATGTATTGCTGAAGCAATACAACATTAGCGTCCACGTTTGCATTTTGGGACATATTCAACGCGGCGGAAGTCCGACTGCTCTGGATCGCCTGATTGCTTCAAAAATGGGTTATGCCGCAGTACACGCCATTCATCAAGGCCAGCAGGCCCATGTGACCGCCTTTAACAAAGGGGATGTCGAAATCGTTCCGTTAACTATGTGCCTGGGAAGAAGAAATGAAACTGCCGCACCACAACTCGAATTGATCCGGGCCCTGGCCATTTAGGAGATAAAATCCATGAAAGCGCAACTAGGTCAAAAAGCCCCTTTATTATCAGTTTCTGATTGGGTTCAGGGTGAACCGCTCAATTTTGATCAGCTATCAGGCCGGGTCGTGCTGGTGGAAGTGTTTCAGGTTAACTGTCCGGGCTGTTTCCTGTACTCTTTGCCGCAGGCAATTGAACTGCACCGGAAATATTCGGACAAGGGTCTATCTGTATTGGGCGTCGCTACAGCGTTTGAGGATTTTGACAAAAATAATCTGAAAAACCTGATTCGACTGGCTGAAAACGGTGGGGTTGTTGGCGAAACGCTGCGCTTGCTAAGCCAGCAAGGAAAATTAACAGAAGACGGCCACCTGTCCTTTCGCATCCCTTTCCCGCTGGCGATGGATCGCCTGAACAAACGCGAAGGCGAAGTGCCCGAGGATGTCATCGCGGCTTTTATCAAAGACCGTGTTCCCAGCTTTGACCAGCAGCCGGAGCCTTACCGGCAAAAAATCCGCCAGCAGGTACGGGATTATTTTCAATCGCTTACTTATCACGCAGAAACCTTTGAGTGCTTTGAGTTAAAAGGCACGCCCTCGCATATCTTGGTCGATAAAAAAGGCGTATTAAGGGATTGTGCATTCGGCGCTTATCCAGAACTGGAAGCACGGGTACTGGGGTTGTTACGGGAATAAAATGCGACAGAGGATTGATC
>JBAQEN010000635.1:0-3275 GCA_049286765.1 Methylococcaceae bacterium | reverse complement strand
AGATGGGCGTTGGTGATTGCCTGGGCTGCCTGGTTGCTTAACCCCTCCAGAAGGGCGATCTCGTCCTCGCTGAACTGGCGTACATTATCGACGGAGAATACCGATAATGAGCCAATGAACGTATCTTTATGCTTAATCTTGACAGAGACGATTGAACATAAATTCAACAATTGAAACAAGTCGGCGTTCGGTAGCTGGGGAACGGCTTTAGCGTCTGGGATTATGACCGGAGTATCTGAGGCCGGCGATAGCTGGGACGGAAAAACGCTAAGAGGAATTTGACCACTTTTTTCACGAAGAATGGGTGGTAATCCGTAATCGGCAACGACCGAGATGGTTTGGTTTCCTGGATCAACCATACGCAGTGAAACCGCAGGAGCTGCCAATGCGTTGGCTGTCTCCTCACAGATGGATGAGAGCACAGCATTAAGGTCTAGCTTGGAGTTGATGTTGAATGCGGTACGCACCAGCGCTTCAGCACGGGAGGTTTGTTGACGAATTTTTTCTTCCGCCTTTTTGCGCGCCTGGCTATCGGCCTCCAATTTACGGTTCTTCTCTTCGAGCTCCGCCACCTTACCTTCTAGTTTGTGGATGAGCACCGCGTTATATTTTTTGTAGTACTCTCCATCCTCAACCGTTCCGTGCTGGGCAGCCTCCTTGCCGGTAGCGAATTTCTCGACAGTTTCTTTTAACAAAGCCAGAAATTGAGCCGGTTCTGTTGGCTTGATAATGAACCGCTCGGCGCCCAGGCTGAAAGCCAGTGCTTCATCTTTGGGGTCGGTATAGGTTGCCGTGTAGAAAATGAAAGGTATATCCCTCAACCGTTCATCTTCTTTACAGGCACGGCAGAGACTGAAACCGTCCATCACCGGCATCAAGATGTCACTGATGATCATATCCGGTGTGGTCCGGAGCGCCAGCTCCAACGCCTCAGCGCCGTTCGAAGCTGACTCCAGCTCATAACCGTTGGAGGAGAGAAGCGCCTGCAGGAGATATAAATTTTTACTCTCGTCGTCTACGATGAGTATTTTAGTCATGTTGATCCCCTTATAGGCTGTCTGGTTTGCGCGCCAGCAGGTACTGTTCGATTTCCGTCACAAACGTCTCTGGGTTGATTGGTTTTTCAATGTAGCCTACACAACCCGCCGCCAGTATCTGCTCCCGGTCGTCGACCATGGCATAGGAGGTCACGGCGACGATTGGGATGTCCCGCAACTCTTGATTCTTCTTCAATTCTTGCGCGACGGCGTATCCATCCATCCTGGGCAACTGAATATCCAGCAGGATGAGATCTGGTTTGAGTTGGTGGGCCATTTCAATCCCGCTTCGCCCATCTACTGCCTGAAAGACCTGGTAGCCATACTTTTGCAGGAGATAGGTTGTCAGGTAGCGGTTCTTTTCGTTGTCCTCAATCAGAAGGATTGTGGCTTTCATGGGTTCATCCTTTCTAGCGGTAAAGAAAAGATAAAGCTGCTTCCCTTACCCCATTCGCTTTCGACCCAAATCTTCCCCCCCATCGCTTCGACCAGCCGTTTGCTTATGGATAAGCCCAATCCGGTGCCTTCGTGCTGGCGGGTGATCCCTGTATCTAACTGCCTGAAAGGCTGAAAGAGAGATGTTATTTGCTCGGGTTTGATACCGATGCCGGTATCCGTGATGGAGGTGGTTACCATTCCGTTCTCAACAAAACATTCGATGTTTACCCCTCCCCGCGCTGTGAATTTGAGCGCATTACTGAGCAGATTAAGGAGGATCTGTTCTACCCTGCGCCGGTCGCCAATCATCTTCCCTACCTGTGGTGTGATCGAAGTGGTCAGCTCTATTCCTTTATTCTTAGCCAGAGGGGTAATTGTTTCAATGCTTTTCTTCAGCAATTCTTGCATATCATAGGGTTCATGGACTAATTCCAATTGCCCAGCTTCAATTTTAGAAATGTCCAACACGCCGTTAATGAGCTCCAGTAGATGGTGGGCGCTGTCTTTTACCATGTTGAGTTGTTTTTCCTGCTCCGGTTCCAGCGGCCCAGCCAACTTCATCAGCAATATGCCGGTAAAGCCAATGATCGAATTGAGGGGAGTACGTAATTCATGAGACATGGTGGCGAGAAATGCCGATTTGAGCCGGTCAGCGGACTCGGCGCGCAGCTTAGCGCCCTCCAATTCCGCAGTGCGTTCAGCCACGCGTTGCTCAAGTATCTCGTTTAATTCGCGGATCTCTCTTTCCGTACGCCTGTTTTCAGTAATATCATGTAACGATCCGACGAGATAGGTGTAGGATCCCGTGTTGTCAAAAAAAGGGGTGACTGTCACTTCGTCATAGAGCGTACCCGTGGGATACGCAGATACCCTCTCCCATTTCACTGTTTTCTTCTCTTGAATCGCTTGTTTGTATTTATCGATCACAAGCGCCTGAGACGCTTCCGGCAAGACCTCTTCGATCCGCTTGCCAAGTACTTGCTCACGCTGCAACCCGGTCACTGTAAGAAAGGCGGGGTTGATAGAGGCGAAACGAAAGGTGTCTTCCGGTTCGACGGATAGAAGAAAAATAACATCGCTAACAGTATCGAAGATCGACGAAAGCCGTTTTTCACTTGCTCTAATCACTTCTTCCGCGCGCTTCTGCTCGGTGATGTCTTGCACTGCGCCGTTTATACCAACTAATTCGTTGCGCTCTGCGTCCCAGGCAGGGTGGGCATAAACTCGTACCCAAACAATCTGACCGTTTTTAGCGATTGTCCGAATTTCGCTGGTGATGGGCCGATTGGCGCGTAGTTTTTCCTGATCTCGGTCATCTACCGCCAGATCGTCAGGATGCAGACCGGCGCGCCATCCGCCGCGGGCGACGTATTCTTCGAATGTATATCCGGTAATCGCCTCGAACGCGCCGGCGACCCAGTTGAGGGAAAATTTACCATCCGCCTCTACTTTGGACGAAAACATGTAATCGGAAGTCACTGTCGAAATTAAACGGTAACGCTCCTCGCTCTCGCGCAATGCCTGGTTGGCTTCGACCAGATGTCTTGTCCTATCATGTACTTGTTTGCGCAGGAGCAGGATCCATCCGACCGCCAGGCCAAACAGAACCAGTACAATACCGATTACACCCACAACTGATTCCAGTCCGGAATATAAATCGGTCCGCTCCAGCCAGCGGTTTAGCGTGGTGAAATAGATCGAATGTTTTATCACGTATCGCTCACACTCCCACCCCTTTTACTTTTACTATACAACATCTTCCCAGTCCGCGCAACAATAAAGTAACGGGTGGCTTTGCCA
>JBAQEN010000634.1:0-2336 GCA_049286765.1 Methylococcaceae bacterium | reverse complement strand
GTTTTAACCTTGAGCGGAGAAGACTCAAATGAAATTTTATACGAAATCGCAACTATATTACTGTGGAATCGACCTTCAAGATAAGAATTTATATGTCTGTATTCTTGATAACGAAGGCAATATCTGTGTACATAAGAATATCTGCACCAGCCCGGAACCCTTTGTTTCTTGAATGGGCCGGTATGAAGTGAACTTGAATGTAAAGCAAACCACCTGATTCATGATAACAAGTTAACTTATTTGTTTCCGGCATATTTGGAAAATTAAAATATTCCAATTTTACCAGACGGATTTTTTAGTACTTATCGACAAGTCAGAGGCCCCAATTATTTAGCCCGCATTTCGGAGGTATTTAGCTAGGAACGTTGATATTCTGGATTCATAGGCCATAGGATTGAAATTATAAAGATCGACATGAGCAGCTCCCTCGACAATCCAGAGTTCTTTCGGCTCGTTAGCAGTTTGAAATATACGCAAAGTCTCAGATAGTGTCGTATGTCGATCTTCAGAGCCTGATGCGATGAGTACTGGTGTGTGTAGTGACGGAATTGCCGCAATTGGTCGCAGTTGCTCTGGTGAGACACCCATTCTAAGCGGCAGTTGCCAAAGCAGCAGTGGTGCGAAATAGCCTCCGAGCTGACCAATGTACAATTTAATGCGATTGACGATTGCCTCAGTGATAGTAGGATACATCGACTCCAGTACCACCGCACTTGGCGCTGGATACACATTTGCAAGAACAAACGAAGCAGCACCAAGAGAGACACCGATAACGGCGATTTTCTCGTCAGGAAGTTGTTGGGCCATGTATCTCAAGGCTGCCTTGACACCTTCCGCTTCGCGAAGCCCGAATGTCATTCTATTTCCGGCACTTTCTCCGTGGGCGGGGAGGTCAATAAGTAATACCGAGTAGCCCTCACGGTTAAGGAATTTAGCGCGACCAAGCATTTGGCGTCGATTAGTGCGAACTCCGTGCAAAAGAAGAACTGCACCGCGTTCCGGTCTGCCGCCAATGAGCCAACCGGCCACGGATTCATCGGACAAAGTCTGTAGGGTAACAGACTTTGTCTTTAGCTCTTTTGGGGCTTCGCCAATTGTGCATCTGGCTGGACGGCTCAGCACTTCACCAGTAACGCTGACAACAAGAGCAAAGACTAATAGGACAATTACAATGGCAAAGAAAAATCGGCGCATGGCTAGCCGGCTAACGTTTGAATAAAGGTCAAGTCAGGGCAGGAAGTTTGAGAAACGCTATGATCTCAAGCTGACTGGCGCCTTTGAATGAAATGTTGAACGACATACTTGCAAATCCTATTGGTATATTTGGCATTCATCGATTCGAGGAAAAATTTATGATTAAAAAACGACTTTAACGATTGGTTCAAGCAACTGCAAAAGCAGCTCACCAGACGCTAGATGATAACGCCAAAACACGCCGATTATGGTGATCGGCTGGAACCAATGGTTAAGCACAATCTCACAGCACCGCTTCAACTTGCGGCCACCCGGTAATAATAAACCCCTCACGCTGGTAAAATTCCAAAGTCTTGTCAAACTGTGGAAGCGGCGGGGTAGTAACCTCAAGGCGTTTCCATCCCCGTGTTCTACCAAAATACTTGGCTTGTTCAGCAAGCGTTGCCCCATACCCCAGCGAGCGATACGCTAGGCGAACATAGAACTCTGATATGGTTCCGAAATCGCCTTCCGCATAAAGGGCGTGGCTCTCATACAGCGCAACGAATCCAATGGGGCTTGAGGCAACATCACGGGCCACGAACACGAAATATTTTTCTCGGCCAAGGAAGTTGTTGAGTCTCAAGGCTGTGTCATCAAGACTAAAATCAAACGCTTGGATGCCTATGACGCTCATTATTTCAACTCGCCAACCATGACCGCAACTTCGTGGGTATTATCAGCAGTTGCTCTTTCGATGGTTAGCTGTGTAGTCATTGATTATGGCCTAACCTTTGAGTTCAGAGGCGCTATGCCGCTTCATCGCGTAGCGTCCTCTGAAGCGATGGGTTGGTCATTACAAGTAAAATGTGAATTAAGAGCTGAAAAAGATTGCTTAATAACAATCAATGACTTACGTATGACAAAAACTAAAAGTCTATTTGCCAATTAATATAACTCATTGTTTGTCTAGATTTTAATTTAGCTCTTAATTCGTATTAAAGTGAGCGAGCAATTTGGGAAGCTGCAACATATCGTCAAATGACACTTTGTCTCTGGCTCGACACGGCGAGGTTTCACCATTTCGCACATACTGGAATGCTTTCATTCCAGCTGCTGCGGCTGCCTCAATACCAACTTCGCTATCTTCTACAACCACGCAT
>JBAQEN010000633.1:0-2945 GCA_049286765.1 Methylococcaceae bacterium | reverse complement strand
TAGAAAACGGCAGCGTTCAAGTCAGCATTACGGAGTAGGATAATGAATTATAACTATTATATTGCTGATGTTTTCACCCGGCAGATTTTCAACGGCGCCCAGATTGCAGTTTTTCCAAATGCCGACGGGTTGAGCAATGAACTGATGCGGCTGCTTGCCAGAGAGTTGAATTTAACCGAAACGGTATTTGTCTTTCATCCTGATGGTAAAAGTACAACCCGGAAGATGCGTATTTTTTCACCTCTGGGTGAAATAGATTTTGCAGGACATCCGATTATAGCGACTGCGTATGTACTTGGCAGCTGCGGTGATATAAATTTAACGGAAGCGATTACGCCTGTGGTATTTGAACAGAACGTAGGGCCGATTGATGTCAATATCTCTGCCGAACAGGGCAAACCCGTTTTTGTTCAATTTAGCCGTAAAATTTCATCCATAATTGACCGATTTGCGCCCACCGATGAAGAACTCGCCAGTTTCTTATCCATCCGGCAATCGGAACTCGATCACAAAAAATACTCACCTCGCCTGGTATCCTGTGGAGTCCCTTACTTGATTGTGCCGGTCTGGAATTATGAATCCGTTAGAAATGCCAAATTTAATTATTCAGCCTGGAGTCAATCCATCGCTCCACAAACAGCGGCACAGGAGATTTTGCTGTTTGCTCCGAAAACACCTTTTGTCGATTCGAATTTTAATGCGCGGCTGTTTGGCCCCCGTATAGGTATTCACGAAGATCCTCCTATAGGTAGCGCGATGCCGGCCTTTGCATCCTATCTGTGTTCATTTGAGCATACCCAAAAAGGCACGCATACCTTTGCCGTCGACAGAGGCGATGCAAAAACCAAGCGTAGTGTGTTGAATCTGGAAATGGATCATAAAGGTCAGGAGCAATTAACGCTACGAGTAGGCGGTGAAGCGGTAATGTTTGCGCAAGGCACGGTTATGTTGCCTGATTAATTTGTAGAGCTTGGTAGGATGGGTAGTGGCGATACGATAGCCGAAACCCCTCATAATCAATCACTGATGTAAGCGGTTACATTTCGTGCTTTACACGTCACGTTACTCACCCATCCTACCCGGTTTTCACACCGTTGAATAAACCTGTATAAAGTTTAAAGCAACAGCTTTTGAAACATTAATCGACAGAGCTATAAAACCTGATCGGCCTAAAAACAAAATCAGAACTAGTGACATTGTATGTTATTTGCACGTAACAAAAAAAACCCAATCAAAATGGCCGACAAAGGCGTTGTTAAATGGACTTATTCGACCTGCGGCTATTGTTCAACCGGTTGTTCTATTGAAATCGGCACTAATAGGGATGGTCAGCCCGTAACCTCACGCGGTGTCGGCGGGGCTGATGTGAATCGGGGTAAACTTTGTCTCAAGGGAATTTTTGAATATGAAGTTTTTGAAGCGTCTGGACGTGGTAAAACACCGCTGGTACGCGATAAAATCCATGACCCTTTCCAGGCTTCAGGCTGGGATAAGGCCCTGGATAAAATGGCCTCTGAAATCAAACGCATCCAGGCAACTTACGGTCGTGATTCATTTGCCATTGTTTCGACCGGTCAAATATTTACCGAAGAATTCTATACCCTGGGTAAGTTAACGCGTGGCGTCATCGGCACCAACAACTACGATGGCAACACGACGCTTTGTATGGCCTCAGCGGTTTCGGGTTATAAACGCTCGTTCGGCTCGGACGGGCCGCCCGGCTGCTATGAAGATTTTGAGCATACTGATTGCCTGATAGCATGGGGCTCTAATCTACCCGAACAGCATCCGATTATTTACTGGCGCTTAAAAGATGCACAGGAAAAACGGCGGTTTCCGCTGATTGTGGTCGATCCACGCGTCACTATCTTTGCCCAGAATGCAGATATTCATCTAGCCATCACACCCGGCACCGATGTCGTGCTGCAAAATGCGCTGATTCATGTGATTCTGAATGAAGGGCTGGAAGATCGCGACTATATCAACGCCAACACCAACGGTTTTGATGACTTGGCAAAAGAAGTCCAAAACTATGACCCCTGCTCGGTAGCCAAAATTTGCGGCATTGATGAAGATACCATTCGCACCGTAGCCCGCCTTTATGCAAAAGCCGGTAAAGCGATGAGCATCTGGACGATGGGCATTAACCAAAGCACCCACGGTTCCGATGGCGTCGTCGGCATTAATAACTTGAATCTTGTTACCGGCAATATCGGCAAACCGGGCGGCACCAGTTTGTCTATTACCGGCCAGTGTAATGCGATGGGTACGCGTGAATGGTCTTCCTGCTCCGGTTTACCGGGATATAGACAATTGGAAAAAGCGGAAGATCGCGAAGAAATAGCCCGATTCTGGGGCATCGATCCTGAATTTTTCCCCAAACAGCGCGGCTTAACAGAAACGGATATTTTTCCTGCGATAGAAACAGGTGAAATTAAAGGCTTGTGGCTGGTAGCTACCAACCCGATGACGTCTATGGCGAATACAGCGCGCATACGCAAAACGCTGGAAAAGCTGGAATGTCTGGTGGTACAGGATTCTTATGTTGATGTGGAAACCACACAGTATGCCCATATCTTTTTGCCGGGTGCGATCTGGGCCGAAAAAGAAGGGGTTTTTACCAATACCGAGCGCCGTGTCAATCTGACTCGCCAGGTACGGCAGCCTTATGCCGATTCCAAATCGGATATGCAGATTTTTAACGAGCTGGCAAAGCGGTTTGAGCAAGGTCAAAAAATCAGGTTTCCCGAACAACCTGAACAAGTGTTTGAAGAAATGAAAACGCTTTCCAAAGGACGGCTCTGTGATATTTCCGGTATGACGCATGATCTGATCGAACAAAAACGCGGCATTCAATGGCCCTATACCGAAGCGCAGACACAACAAGAGGGCATTGGCGCCCAACGACTTTACACAGAACCGGCCTCGTTCCGTTATGCCGATGG
>JBAQEN010000632.1:0-5822 GCA_049286765.1 Methylococcaceae bacterium | reverse complement strand
GAAACATTATAGGTTTTGGATATAGGGATGTTCTCTGTTATGCCTCCTTCCGGCTTAGCGGTTCCGGTTAACTCGCTTTTTACATAGTTAGCCGATTCGCATCCACTAATCAAAAGAAACAATATGGTAATTAAACTGTAAGTGGCTATTTTCATCTCACTATCTCCTTATCAAGGGGCACATTTTGGTAGTCGTGTGAGTTGTGCATTCATCACACAATCTAAAAATTATTAACGTGGTACTGCGTAATAGCGGAGCATATGCGCCTTATGTAATGCTTCATTCGTTAGATACGCTATCGCTACTCCGGTCTAAGCGGGCTACTTGGGGTAGTTACCACATAGCTGCCAAAAGTGCCATCTTCGCCAAATAGATAAAGTTAGTTCAATATAATCAACATACTAACAATTTTTTTGATTTAACCTCTCAATAGAGCTTGCCCTAGTGATAGAAGATAAAATACCTCTAAAATACTCTCAATAGATTCATTTTCAACTTTTGAGAGGCACTCAATCACTGCATCACGGATGCTTTTGATAGAATCTAACCAAGATGGCACTTTTGGCAGCTATGTGGTAACTACCCCTACTTTGATGCAGCAATGCCTATAATCCCTAGAAGAACAGTGGATGTAAATAAACCGACAATGGTTAGTACCCAAGCCAAAATATTGACCCCGATACCAGCCCCGTTCATATTTTTAACAGCCATGATCGTACCAAATATGGCAACGATGGCTGCTAGTGGGACAAATATGGTTCCAATAAAAGTATCCCTAGGGCAGCCAATACACAGGCAATAATCCCTGCAACCATTCCTGTTCCTTGCTTTGCTTGCGCTTCACTCATGTTAGTCATGTGGTCGGGCACGACTTTATCGTGCCCGACAAATCCCAGGAAATGTCGGGCAACAAAAAGACGTTGCCTGACCTGCTAAGAAATCCACAAAATCTGTGGATAAGACTGTTAAAAATGGCTGAAATTGCCGCTGGTTCCTGTGGTGTTCGTGGCTTTGGGTTAGATTGTCCAGTTTTTAGTCAATAGTGGGGTGTTTTTTTGCCAAATCCTTCAAAAAGGTAAGATTAGGCTAGGCTAACCGTTAAACATATTTTTAGAATCTATGAGTCTGATCCTGAGGTATCCCCACGAAATACTTTACTGAATCAATATCTTAAACACATTTAAACGACAAGCTAAAGCGTTATTGCCAATTCAAACTGAGAACTACCAAAATACTATATATCTGCTTTTCTTATTAAAAACATAAAGTTAAGTGTGATTATTTAGAATTTCTTAGAATCAAAACTATTGTAACTCGTTGATTGTAGCATAAGATTTGTGGGGATACCTCAGAGTCTGATCCCAATTATTCACAAGACTCCATTGGCGTGCTTTCGTACGAGGGATTGGGCTTCATTCACTGGATCTTGTAGCGTGCCACCGGTCTTTCGGTTCAGCATCTTCACAATATCAGCGAGGTCGGCATATTGAATCTTTGCAGGGTTAGCCAAGTTCTTTGCACGCATTTCCAGTGTGCTGTGATATTCCACTCCCCATTTCTCCGATAGGCCCCCACTACTTGAGTTCGCTTCCCGTGAAATCGGCACAATGCGAAGATAGTAGAAACCCTTTAATCGTGCAACTCGCCGATTCATAACGTGATCCAGCACAAGACCCGTCAAGTCGTAGTTTGGAAAGGCAGCGGCGTATGCCTTCCGGTAGTCGTGGTAGTCGACGTGAACCCACAACTGTTGGGGGTAGTGTAAGATGCTCGCTTCAGGCAGTTGCCAAATTGGCAGGTCGTCGTCACGTTGCGTTTGCCGGTCAACCTCTACCAGAAGTGCCCTGTTCGGTGTACCTGGCATCAGAACCTTGCAGATGTCACCGACATAAGCTCGTACTGTATCCTCATCTCTCGCGGCTATTGGTATGTGCAAACAAGGCGGTAAAGCATAGCGTTCGATGGCGACTCTTGCAGCATATTCGTCGATTAGTGTCATTGCGTGCGCCACGGGTTGAGCCGCTTAACGTAAAAATCAGCGTAGCAGAGTTGGCTGGCGCGTTGTGTTAGGCTTGGTTATAACTCAATTGATGGGCTTCGTACCTCAGCCTATCTTACCGTGTTACCACTTTTAAATGCGGTATCGCCCTTTACCACCACATACTGAGCATATACCATCATTTTTCTGACACGCATCACAATAATTATTCCATATGCTACGACCTTTTTGTAAAACAGCTAGGAATGGAGAAGCCTTACATGTACCGGTTCCTTCACAGTGTTGGCACCAAACTACGTTACCTCTCGAACCACTTGTAATTGGATAACCACAATTTGGACAAGTAGCTGCGAATTCAGAAATTTGTCGGTTACATTCTGGGCATGTTATTAAAGCCATAAGTGCATTCTAATCAAGGAATCAATGGCGGTTCTTGCGGTCACTCCATTTTTTCTTGCTTTTTTCCTTTACATGTTATTTTCCGTATCTCCACCCATCGTCATACTTTACGAAATGCACACTATGTGATCCATTGCCGCCTTCATAACTTTTTAAGGGAAATATCTCACCCAAGGGATTGGTCACTGTTTTTGTGGAAAACTCTACAATATATTGATTATCATCCACCTTTCTAATGCCAGTAATTTCATTGAAAACAGTGTCGGCAATTTTCACTTTTACAAAACTCTCACCCATAAACTCTCCTTTATTTTCAATGTAAGGCGACAGCTTTGGTTTGAAAGTTATGTTATAAAATAATCCACCAAAATAGCCAAGACGCGTCGTTGTTGTAATATCAATGTAGTCAGCATTTTTTAGGTTATCGAGAATTTGTTTAGTTTCTTTCTCAAAATTCATTACACTTCCATCTTGTGTAGAAATGGTTGTAATTTGCTGAGAAGAGCCAATGCTTCTTAAAATTTTTTCGCTAGGATACGTTTCCGCTAATATACTTCTTGCCTTATTCCTTGATAAATCATTAGAAATCAAGTCAAGTAAATCGCTTGGTATTTTATCCTGAAAAACAAAAAATAATCCGTAGCACAGTAACAGTAACAACAAAATTTTTAAAAAGCCTTTCATTTGTCTTTCCTGGGTTAACGGGTCAATGGCGGGGCAATCGGTCGATGCGTGTCTGACCCATTGTTCTGCGGGTTAATAGCCACGAAATATCAACCGGTATTTTTCAATTGCATCAGGATTTTTGCCATCATGATAATCCTTGTTAGCACTGATGCGCAATTTTTGATCCAGAGCATTTCGTGCATCAGTGGACAACTGATCGAGGACGCCCTTATAGAGTTGCAACGCTAATTCTTCGTCGTCGGGTTTGTAAAGTTTATTAGCATCGTGGAGGTTTTTTAACAAATTTTTATCGAACAGTTCCTTTTCAACATAATTGTCTTTGTGATTTAGCGTAATATTTCTTTTGTCATTTGGTGTGGAATAGGTGCGATGTGCCTGTGATACTAAAGGTTTTTGTGAAGCTATTTCTTGATCTGTCCCATGTACCTTGCGCTTTAATTCGGCTTCGGATTGCTCAGGAGGAAATATGTTGTAGGTATTATTAAAATAGCTTCTATCCCCATAGGTTACATCCCTATTGGCGGAGATGGCAGTACCAGTACCAGAAGCCGCAAAATTTTTGTGTTTGTCACTTGAAGAAAAATAATCAAGAAACCCTGTAACTAACTGTCCGAAATTGCCAAGCGCGAAAATAACAAACACAATCGCTAATATCCATTTATTGCGATGATCACTAAAGTTCTTAACCAAAGACTCGATTAACGATTCGATGTTGATGTTGATGTTGATGAAGTTCATCTGTGGATTGTTACGACTTAGTCGAGCGGCACCTCTGCACCGGAGTAAGTAATACTGGCGTGCGGATCACGGTATAACGCTCTCTTAAGTTTTACTCCTTTATATTCGATCTGGTTTTGAATCCATTCCTCGTTATCAGTTACTGCAGTGACAATGAGCTTGGCTTTCTTTTCCCGTGCAACGTTTCTGTAACGCTCGAACTCAGCGATGAATTCCTCTCGGCTGACGAGAGCATACGTACTTGATGATCCATCGACGGGCTTACCAGGTGCCTGGAGAATTACATATACCTGGCTAACCTGTGTTGGTACTGAAAGGTCAGGGTTGTCCTGTCCAGCAAACGCGTTGCCCATAACGATTGTAATTGCCAGTAAATAGTTTTTGATATTTTTTCTCATAACACGGCCATGTTTTTGAAAGGATAATTTAAGTACCCAAGATTACAGTTCGTAGGCTGAGGTACGAAACAAAGTATTTGTCGATAATTTATCAAATCAGCCTAAACAATTCTCTACCACAAAATCTTAATCGTCAAATTGGCATATGGTAACAGGCATCCCTGCCGTTGGGTTGATGCTGTTCCAACCCAACATTTACTGCACCAATGTGTTGGTTTCCCGGAAAGATGCAATCCAATCTACTCGGCTACGAAGCGAGGGGGTCCTGATGCCGTTGGAGACGGCGCCGCAATTGATACTGGGGCACTCGAAGCTTGAGGTAGCGCGGTTGTCGATGCAGGGGCTACGGCACGAATGGTCGTTGGTGGCAGGGCGTCAGGTGCAAGTAGTCCTTCTGTGAGGCTCGTGAGCCATGCCAGTACCATTGTCGCGAAGAGGAGATTTGTTGCGGTTGATGACCGAAGGTGTGTTCTCTCAGCAGGTGGCAGTAAGAGGTGTGCGCCTTCATTGAGCGCGCGTTCGAAGGTCTGTACCTTAGCGGACTCATGCCGCCAGTACTGTGTCGTGCGATAGTCAATTAGCCAGAAGAGCACCGTTACAACAAGCGCGAGCACTTGTATGTAAGGCCGCCAGCTTGACGCTACCTGTACGTTGAAGGCAGCCGCGCCAAGTATGCCTGTGATAACCATGAGGGTCGTGAAGTGCTTGAACCGAAGGTCAACGAACATGCGCATGTTCAGACATGCTTGGCGATAGAACTCAAGCATGACATCCAGTCGCTTCGACTCTTGGCCTTCAAACATGATGGGCTTGACAAATTATTATCTAGTGCTTAGTTGCATAAATAAGCATCATTATTTTCATTGTTAACATTATGATTATATTGACTTTAGGTATGATAATGACTTATGCAATTAGACACTAGGTCTGGATAGCTTATACTTTTTCAAGCGTCTTTGTCTGTAAGATTATATTTTAGCACTACACTTTTGATTAACCAGTATTCATGGCCGGTTAAAAGAATTATTACCAGGAATATATAGCCTTGGTTCAGAATTGACGCTGTTCCAAGAAGTATTAGGGTCAAAGTATTAGGGTCAAAGTATTAGGGTCAGACTCTGAGGTATCCCCACGAAATACTTTACTGAATCAATATCTTAAACACATTTAAACGACAAGCTAAAGCGTTATTGCCAATTCAAACTGAGAACTACCAAAATACTATATATCTGATTTTCTTATTAAAAAACATAAAGTTAAGTGTGATTATTTAGAATTTCTTAGAATCAAAACTATTGTAACTCGTTGATTGTAGCATAAGATTTGTGGGGATACCTCAGGGTCAGACTCGATTGATGAACATCTGACCCCATTGATTTGCTATTGATTTCGTATTCCGCACATCTATCGTAAATAGCCCCCATTTCGTATGGGCACGAAAAGTATGCGCCTACCTTGGCTTAAGTTTAATTTCCGTTGATTTATCACAAAGGCGCCACAAGCTTAATGGTGATGGGCTGTGATCCGAATCCAGTGGCAAGGCTGAGCGCGATAAGGTCGGCAAAGTTCTTGATGAGAGTGACAGGCGCACCAACTAACCA
>JBAQEN010000631.1:0-8331 GCA_049286765.1 Methylococcaceae bacterium | reverse complement strand
CCGTATTTTCGGGCAATGGCTGGTACATCACGTAACCCGCCCAGACTGGCATAGGTGCGTATGCTATGGGTTTCATTGGACAGCAAGCGTATATCTTTCTCGATCTCATCGGTAGACGGAAATACTTTCGACAAAGGACTTTGTCCCTCACGGAACGGTGCAAACGAAACGCTGCTGATTTTACCGTCGGGAACATCGGGCCCTGCATCCTGGGGTAGATTGCTTAACCACGCAAGCAGGCCGTTAACAGCTATAAGCAGTAAAACAAATAGAATGAGTCTAAAAATTTTCATATTAAAACTGTCAACATTATCAATAAAAATAGGAGGGATATAATAGCTTATAAATAGTATATTTATGTGGAACGGACAATAAACAGTTCCCGTCGCAAAAATAAGGCTGCTTTA
Organism: Methylococcaceae bacterium; assembly: GCA_049286765.1. Lineage (GTDB taxonomy): Bacteria > Pseudomonadota > Gammaproteobacteria > Methylococcales > Methylomonadaceae > JAGXGJ01. The sequence goes on along the minus strand of JBAQEN010000631.1, from coordinate 7,924 downwards.
ACAGAGAGAAAACAAGCATCTGCCGTAAAGGTTACTGTGGTTTTGTCTGCTCAATTGAAGGGAAAATTGCATCAATACTCTAAAATTGTAAAAAAATATCCAAAATTTACCAGTTTAAGCGTCGGCTTTTCCAGTCAATTAAGACAGTATATATTTTAAAAGCAATAAGATAGGAATTATAGTTGGTCAGTTTGGACGCTCATTTTTGACAAAACTGGTAAATTTCCACGCTTTTTAACACCCCAGGCTCATTAGATCACATGGGGTGTTAATCCTCACCACCTTGCCCATCATTTTCATCATTAAGCCTATTCTCTTTTGCGAGTACCTTGGTCACGAAGAATAAACCCCCGACAATTGCTAGTACCATCGCTATTTCAAATATCATTCTCATCATTGCCATCACCTCTGCACTAGAACAACAGTACACACTACGTCCATCATGACATAGAATGCCTTGTAAGTTTATGGTTTTGTTAGCCTTGCGTTTAACTGCTATATTTAAGGCCTACCTAGAGTAAAAGTTAGGAAAGGGCCAAAACTGGGTAATGTCGCAAATATTGAAGAATCGTAAAGTCGCACACTTATACTAAGGCAAAATTATCCGGCTAAAGCCATAAACTGCTTATAAGCCAGCATGTTTTCCTCAGAAAGTAGCCAAAGCCTAAGAAAGATGAATGGCGAAAAACTCAGCGAGTATGTGGCATAATCTGCTTTAACGCTCCTTTCTTCAATGTACCGAAAAGAAACAGCGTAGAGAATTAAATCTTTTTTGAAAATGGGCACCTTTAAAACCAATCATCCGAACTTTTAATTCCTGAAATTTTGAATTATCGCTCACTTTTTTCAAACTTTGTGACAGAACTCCTCTTTAGTGTATTGCATAAAATAATTTAACATATAAGTAAATGATGCAGTCAGTTAAAAAAATACTTTAAAAAGGGTAATTATGAAAAGATGGCTATTCTGTTTAATTTCTGTCTTATCGCTATATTGTGGCTTTGTAAAAGCAGATACATTTGGAGATGCTGGAGCGGCATATGTCAAAGGAGACTTTGCACAAGTTGTTACATTGTTGCGTCCGCTTGCCGAAAAAGGGAATTCTGAAGCGCAATATAAACTAGGAGTTATGTACGATGAAGGTAAAGGAGTCGTCCAGGACTATAAAGAAGCGAGTAAGTGGTATCGTCTTAGCGCAGAACAGGGGAAGTCAGGTGCGCAATATAACCTCGGAATTATGTACGCGCAAGGTCAAGGTGTCTCCCAGGACAATGTTCGTTCTCACATGTGGTTGAGCTTAGCTGTAGCTCAAGGCTTTAATGAAGCACAAAATGACCAAGATTGGCTTGCTCAACGGATGACACCTGCTCAAATCGCTGAAGCTCAAAAAATGACACGAAAATGCAAAAAGAGCAATTATAAAAACTGCAACTAAGGTAAATAGGCAGACATCAGTTTTATTTCAAAATCGACATTGGGCGTGTCCAGTCAGTGCCCAACCGACCTAAACGACCCGGAGACTTCTGGAAAAGACGCTCCCTCAGAGGCAAAAAAGGGCCTACCTTTTACAGTAAGCACTTCATTTACTTGGGCTCCTCCGGACGGGCTCGAACCGCCGACCTAGTGATTAACAGTCATCGGCTATATCAATTAGAAAACATCAGATTCCTGGTGAGGCTAGCGGTCGTTTTTATCAGCATACACATTATCAACAAGTTTTTTAAACCAGATAGGTCGAAAGATCACTATAAACAATCCGATCGTACCGGTGATGGGAAGTACAGGTATCAACATGAAGATAATAAGGACTAGGGCACATTTGATTCTAGCAACGATGGAGACCGATCTCATTTTTCTTTCCCTTGTCTGTTTTTTTGAGATGTTAAAAGAACGTTTATCAATTGCATAATATAGCCCTGTATCATCAAATCGCTTACATAAAAAAAGCCTGTGAAATAACGGTTCTGTCGCAAATATTCATAAAGTGCAAAGCCGCATTTATCCTGCTAAAGCCATAAACTGCTTATAAGGGAGTATTTTTTCATCAGATAACCGTCCCTCGAATCATATGAAGTGGTTTCGACTCCATCAATGGTGGCCTTTGCCGAATAAAAGGTTTTAAAGCCCATCATGGGATTCGTGATTTTCTTGATGAAACGGTGATCCTGTTCAGTCAGGTTATTCAAATATTTAATCTGGAGTATTTCAATAAAACTGATCAAACCTACAAGCATCAGCAAGAAATTAATATTTTCCAGTCCGCCATATTTTGCACCGCTTTTATCCATGACAACCTTCTTTGGAAGCCCGTTGGCGCCAACACACTGCTACCAGTTTGAAAGACCCCAAAGCCAACTTTCTACAGAATGTAAAAAACCCAGCGGCATTTTCTGAAATGGAACTTTCTGAAGCTCTTAACGAAATTAAAACCGGAAAATACAAAGCGAATATTGAATATGTCAGAAAAATAACAGGTAAAACAGCATATCGATCCGCTAAGAAGAAACTACCGGCGTATTCTTTTAATGGCACGTTCAATGGTACCCTGTCCGAATCCGGACAGGGTAGTTGACGCCGGACAACAAACTATAAATCGCATTATTCGAGTTATCTGGTTTGTTTATTCCTAAGCCCTTCTGTTTGATGGTGCCAATCACTCTTTAACGTGATCACCTTCAGCTTCTATTCAGCAAACAAAGCGCATTGTTGTTCTGGAGCTACAGAAACGTTTGTTTTTAACAACAATAAATTTTTCTGTGCTACACTTGATTCTATACATCAGTCAGAAAAGCAGGAAGGTAAAGATGAATAACCAAAATTCAGATGATACTAATAGCGATATTGTCGCACCGATGAATCAGGCATTTGATAATGGCAATTTTTATGGGCTGGAATATGTCCTTGACGAGCTGATTAAAAAAAAGTCGACTCCTGAAAATCAAAATGCAGTAGATTGGTTCGGTAGTACGGATTATTTTGCTTAAATCTTTTTGAGAATTAACCTGGTGGCGGGCGTAATCTCTATACCTGAGATCAATAATGAAAACCAAAAAAGAATCTACCCCCCATTGTTCGCAACAAATATACAGCGCAGTTTATAGAACAGGCACTGGATCTTGCAGATCGAGATGGTAGCACTGAATCTATTGGACCAGAACTTAGGAGTAAATTTGCCTAATCAAAAATGGGTATCTGATATTACCTATATCTGGACAGAAGAAGGTTGGCTGTATTTAGCGGTTGTGCTGGAGCTTTATTCACGCCGAGTGATTGGCTGGGCGGGCAATAGCCGAACGCATGACCGCAGCGCCGGTTTGTGATGCCTTGATGATGGCGTCGTCGTATGCCAAAAGGGCATATAGCACTGAATCTGATCAAGACTGAAAAAACCTCTAAGGTCGGCATCAAAATCAAACGATTAAAGGCCGGATGGGATAATGATTATTTACTTCGTGTCATCGGGATAATTTATGCGCGATTGCCTTGCATTATCGATAGCCTTCTTTTTATGTTTGCAGTCTCTTTGGTTCTATTTTTTGATCGAAATGACTGCATAGCGTGCTAATTTGGTGCAGCTTTCCCCGGAAAGTCACACTTAGCCCTCCTATGCGGTTGAAGTGAAGACTTCTCTATGGCATTTGGCTGAACATAATTTGTCCGATGAATATGGAGAAACGACATTTTGAGGTTGGTAGTCGCATATGGAAAGCTACTCATCTTTTTTCATGGCTGAAGATTTTGGTTTTTCACTGAGGTCTATCACAAGTCGTATCCAAAAATCGGTCCCACCCATCAAATCAAACAATTCATCTTGGCGTATATAGAGATCATTGACAAAGCAATCGAAAGACTAAAAAGCAGCGATTTGGGTGGGCGTAAATCCTGGCCTGATGAATTTGCGGCACTTTACGCTGAGAATGGGAGTTTGGCATCTGAACCGGAGAGAGTTAGACGCAGTTCGGACCAGAGGAGGACCTGAAGGTTCAAATAAAAAAGGCCCCTAAGATCGGAGCCTTTGGAATTCATGGTGCCCCCGGGGCGGAATAGAACCGTCGACACGAGGATTTTCAGTCCTCTGCTCTACCGACTGAGCTACCTGGGCATTTTGAGGGATTACGTAATTTTGCAGTGGTGCCCAGTTGTGTCGAGACGAGGATTCTCAGTCACATGCTCTAAAATGGCTCCGGTACCGGCTCCGGGGGACAGCCTTAATGTCTGTCGTTCAAAAAACCGCTATTGGCGTTTCAATAGACCAGACAGAGACAGGAGTAGACCTAGATATTACATCCTTCCAAAAGCACTAAACTGGATCGCCTAATCCGGTCTGAAATGACCATAGGCCAACGTCAGGTAACGACCTCAGCGGACGGTGAGTTTTTGAAAGTATTCTTTAACGTTACTCAAAGCCAGCCTCTTCGCCTTCGCCAACGGGCTCGGCTGATGTCGAAATTATCGAATTATTGGCTACTGGATCGTTGTCATAGATTACAGTTATTGGCTTCTCGTTTCGCAGCATGTCAATCAGATGCTGCAATTGACTATGGTGATAGTGGAAGACGTAAGACTTTTTGGACGTTTGTTCTGCTCGAGGTAGCGCGGCTGTTGGATTATCTTCAAAATGTATGTAGCAAATTTCGCCCCCAGTTCCCTTCAATATTATAACTGTTTTCCCGGAACTTCTGGACGAGAAGTTGTAGTATTGGTACGTTGATACCTGAAAAGTGGTTGTCGTCATTGCTGGTTCCCCTATGTATAGAGTTGATACTACGAAAGTTCGTTGTCATTGCGATTTATTCCCAATAACAGATAAGTCAAAGGCTTTTCTGGAATAGGCCGTCCGTCTCATCATCTCGAGGAATTTGCGCAGACGTTGTCCCATGAGTCCTAACATTATCTCGGATAAGCATAGTTTACACGTTAGTTATTTACAAATACCCATAAAACCATACACACTGAATTTTCTTCGGGATAACTCCTAAAATATGTTTGCTACCCAGAAAGGGATAGCGTCAAAAGATAATTCAGCATCAGTTTTGAACTGCAGGTTTTAGCCAAATTCTGCCAATCATAGACAATACCTCTTTAATGAAAAATCTCAGCAGAGACCGTTAGCTGGGAAACAGCGTGGAAAATTTGCCAGTTTTGCCAGAATAGAGCGCCAAAATTTATCAGCAGTTTTTTCTATCTTATTGTTTTTTTATAATGCCTACAGTCATCATTAACTGGAAAAACCGAAGCTGAAAGTGTAACAAATTGCATGCTGTTTTACAGACCAAAGTGATCAACGAGGCTTTCAGAGATGAATGGGTGAAATGTACGATTATCGCCCGTATGTTTGAGTGGTTACTTAGTCTTAAACTGAGGTTTGTTATATTGAATATTGCCCACTGAATCAACTGGATAACTTTATCTGTAAAACAGCGTGGAAAATGACTAGTTAATTCGTGAAAACAGTGTCAAAATTGACCATGTAAAATAATTATCCCATTGTTTTTTAATGTTTATTGCACATATTGACTGGTAAAGCTGGCGCTGAAAGTGGTAAATATTGGACGCTGTTTTATACAATTTGGCGACGCCTCATACTTTTTGAAAGGGTCGCCTTCATATCGTTTTTATTGACGAGTCATTTTACGACTCAATAATTATTATCCCCCTCAATCCAATAATTCGCTAACTTTGGCGGCAAAACGACCCCGAAATTTGGCGCGCCTCCGCCTGTCCCAGATACTTTGCATTGGGGGTGAGAATCTATGGCAACCATTTTTGCTCTGATGGTTTTTACACTACCCCCATCAGCACCAATAATATTCAAACAGGCAAAACCAACAACGGGCATTTCAGAATGTGTGGTATCTCTTATGCCGCTGCAAGTAGGTGAGTTGGGACAAATAATTGGGAGAAGCACATAAGCGCAGGTGTTATCCCCGAAACCGTCAATACTGTCACTACACTTATCAACACTGGTTTGTGCTTTATTGTCATAGAGTGTGGTTTTAGTGCCGGGTTCAATCCAGATGTTATCACCTATACCAATAATGTTATCTGTGTAACCCGATGGGGGCTGTTGTTCTCCGGTGGCATAGTCAATTAAGTCTCTCATAGTTGTTGTATCGTTATTATTCGTACTGAATGATGTCCACTGCCCGGCTACATTTGTCGCCCCACAATCGGCAGTATGATACGCAGATCCAATGCCAAACATATAGGGATCATTATATGGAGGCTTTGAATACTTTGGGTCGTTTATTAAGTTCGGTTGATTTTGTTCTGCGTCCCAAAATGCATCATACATGCACTTAGATACTGCAACCGGAAATAAATTTTTATTAACCATACTTGGACTTGCAACCACCGCAACTCCTGTTGCGCTCACAGTCATAGTATTAATACCAAAAATCTTGGCAAAAAAAGTACCTATGGGTCCACCATTGCCATTATCTTTTTTATTGATGACCACTTTAACAGCTGCCAAATCATTATTACCTGGGGTGATTGTGGTTGCTTGAAAATGGGGGGTAGCAGGCGTAGTTTTCCAGTATCCAGTTGTAACAGTGCCTGTCGATAAGGATGATGTGGCAACCTTGTTCAAAGCAATGGCATTGGTGGCTTCAGTTTGCGCTAAAGTCCAGTTGGGCTTTTTAGGTGTCCCAACCAGTGGATACAAGAATCTTGCCCCATTCAAGGCCGCCGCATCTGCGGCATTCTGAATCTGATTGCGGGCGACCATAAGATAGCCAATATCTACAGCTAATGCTCCAAACGCAAGTAGCGAAAGGATCATAATGGCTGTTAACGGGATAATCACCCCGCGTTGTAAATTGAGCGATTGATTAGTCACCAGATTTCTGTGTAAGACTTTTTTGTGACTGCTGATTGGTCGTACATAAATTATTCCTAATAAATAATTATTCATTATTCATCACAGTGGTAGCGGATAATGTTTTCGGATTGTCAATTAAACCACCAGTCAAACCACTAAAAACTAAGAAATTATAAGGGTATGTTACGGTAGTTGTTATTGAGGCACCTGCTGTATTAGTTATTGGATCGGTTAAAGGCGATGGTTTTGGGAGGATATCAACTGATGGTATTGCTCCAGCACCAAATGAAATTAAATGCGTGCTGCAATAGTTAATAGCGACATCCTTAATCTGTGCGATTGTTAATTTTGGATTTCTAAAAGCAATTGCTGATCGAGCTGCTTCGCGACTGGCGTTCGTAATGACTGCCTGATCAAATAGCATTAAGCTAAATTCGATAATGCCAAAAACTAAAACTATAAATAGCGGCAAAACAATGGCAAATTCAACCATAGCGGCCCCTTTTTGTATCACACTTCTTTTCATAAAACGCCCCTAAGATACGAATGGATTATAGTAATGCCGAAACATCACGAACAACAGTATGTATGCGGCAAAAATTATTGCATAAAACTCTTGGTTCCTTGCGACACGGGCCTTATCCCTGATAACAAAATTGATTAGGTACTTCTCCATTCCCCCCTCTATTTTCATTACAGTCTAAAAGTATGGTGCAAATTAAACTAACGTCAATTAATAATAAGGCTTTTATTTACTTGCCCCCCCCGGACGGGCTCGAACCGCCTTTGAAGTGATTGAGTATATGTAAGCCGGATTCTGCACAAAAGCAGGAAAAAAGCTATACTTCTACGGAATGAAACGCTTGATTTTTACAGGCAATTACCCGAAGATCACCCCTAATAAAACCCACTGCAATTAATTGCAAATCGTTGGAAGCAAAAATGACATTTGAAGAATATTGGGAAACACAACCCCACCTATTAGAAGAAACAGCAAACGAGGTTATGAAAGACATAGCAAGACACGCTTGGAATAAAGCATTAGAAGAATCAAAAAGGGTATATGATGAAGCCATACTAGGCCTAAGAGATACTCTGGAT
>JBAQEN010000630.1:0-1830 GCA_049286765.1 Methylococcaceae bacterium | reverse complement strand
GTTTATAGAGAATGCCAGCAACCAAACAGTTTCGGGCGGCGTTCGGGTGAATTTCTGAGTATAAGCTTGGTGGGCAGGTTTTTTGCCCACCGTTTACAACACCAAAAGCGTGGACTCATCAATATGGTGGGCAGAAAATCGTTGCCCACTTAACTACAAACCGGAAGCCGCTGTACACAGCAACCTCGCATCAGCCAGGGATTGTTCAATCAGGTTAACAGGCACAGCTTGATTCTGGCTTAAAGACAAGGCCCGCACAATTGCCGCCACCTGGTCCTGGGTTAATAGCTGTTGCGGCAAGACTTCGCTGTACAACCAGATTACCGCGGTATCCACTGCCGGAACCTGGCTAAGCCCTGCAATAGCGGCAGCCTTGGCTAACATCGATGATGCCAGCAAATCCATCACCCCGGCTGTAGCTTGCTGCTCCAGTAAAATTTCCGCAGAACGCAGTTTTGCCTCAGCCACATTAACCAGAGGATTTATCGTTTTCTTATCTTTAACTTCAGGTTCAAACAACAGGCGGGATTCGGCAACGGCTGAGGCAGCACCTAAACGCTGTAATCCTGCCAGGGTTCTGGAATCGATAACAACAACAGGGATGTCTGGCTCGGACAGATTCTGTGCCGTTTCCACATCGGCATCGTTTTGTTGGTTAACGATGACCAGCAGCCCGCCACCGGAACCCAGTATACGCACAAGTCGGCTGTTAAAAGTAGTCTGGATTTTTGCTATCAGTTGTCGAATCTGACCATCATCTTCGGCTTCGATAGCTCCCGCTTTTTTAATGGCTTGTGCTTGTTCAGCGACATCCTGCACAGGCACGTCAAGAGATTCCGATGGCATTTTATCCTCAACCTTGCCCGGTTCATCTCCGGCCAAATCATCAATTAAGGTTTGCAGCATCTTTTTGGATACCCCGACGATATCTTCCGAGGCTTCAGGACTGATGACATTATCAAATAAATCCCGTTTGCCTTTTACCAGCTTTGCGACCTGCTGTTCGTAAGAATCTTCGGCCAGCAACAGAAAAATCTGGACATTCTGTTTTTGACCCAGCCTGTGTATGCGTGCGATACGCTGATCCAGCACGGCTGGATTCCAGGGCATATCCAGGTTTATCAAAACCGTTGCAGACTGCAAATTTAAACCGACGCCGCCGGCATCGGTGGAAATAAATATCTGAATTGCATCGTCATGCTGGAATTTATCCATCAGTTCGCCGCGCTTATGACTGGGAATGCCGCCGTGCAACCGCACACAACCCAAGCCCATAGACCTGACCAGCGATTCCACCATTTCGGTCATTAACGCCCATTGCGAAAAAATCACCGCCTTGCGATTACTTTGCAGACATAACTCCTCTAATAATCTCGCCAATTCGTCCAGCTTCGGTGATCCCTGGGTTTCCTTGTCTACCAGACCCGCAGCATCACAAGCCATACGCGCCTGTTGCAAGGCGGACATCAGACGATTCTGCTCGCCAGGCGTCAATGGCCTGCGCTTCGCGATTTGCGCCAGTTGCCCTGCAGCAGACATTGCCGAGTCATGTAGTTCCTGCTGCGCGGCATTCATCGGAATATCCAGCCGGACTTCGGTTCTGTCCGGCAACTGGTCGCTCACCAGACTGCGATTGCGTCTTAGCATCACCGGCGCTATCCGCCGCCTTAACTCTGACAGATTGCGATAACCGATGACTTTACCGCGCTCATCGGTCACATGGAATTCCAGGAGACATCGCCATAGTGGCCCAAGTACGCGTGCATCAACCACCTGCAACAGACTGTACAAATCTTCACGACGGTTTTCCAGCGGTGTGCCGCTTAAAAC
>JBAQEN010000629.1:0-2687 GCA_049286765.1 Methylococcaceae bacterium | reverse complement strand
CAAAAGCCGCAAGCGGTTATCGACAGCATCGTACATTTATACAGCCATGATTATGCCAACGTGCATCGCGGTGTACATACCTTAAGTGTGCGTTCTACAGATCGCTTCGAAGGTGCCCGCACAAAAGTGAAAGACTTTATCAATGCAGCCAGCGAGAAAGAGATCATTTTTGTCAGAGGCGCCACCGAAGCGATAAATCTGGTCGCCCAGTCTTATGGCAAAAGCAATATCAAGGCTGGTGACGAGATTTTGATTACCGCGATGGAGCATCACTCCAATATTGTGCCCTGGCAAATTTTTTGCCAGCAAACCGGTGCAGTGTTAAAAGTGGCGCCGATTAATCTGCAAGGTGAATTGATCTATGATGAGTTTGAAAAACTGCTCAGCGATAAAACCCGGCTGGTTTCAGTTGTGCACATGTCCAATGCCTTGGGCACGATTAATCCGGTAAAAAAGATGATTGCCGCTGCTCATGCCAAAGGCATTCCGGTATTACTGGATGGCGCACAGGCCATTCCCCACATGACCGTGGATATGCAGGATCTGGATTGCGATTTTTATGCTTTTTCAGGGCACAAGCTTTATGCCCCTACCGGTATCGGCGTGCTTTACGGCAAACAGGCATTGCTGGAAGCCATGCCGCCTTATCAGGGCGGCGGTGATATGATCCGCAAAGTTACCTTTGCAGAAACCGAATATAATGTGCTGCCATACAGGTTTGAAGCCGGTACACCCGCTATTGCCGAGGTAGTGGGTTTGGGCGTGGCCATCGATTATCTAAACACAATCGGCATGGACAAAATTGCCGCTTACGAGGCCGATTTACTCGATTATGCCACTGAAAAAGCAAGACAAATCAAGGGGCTGAGAATTATCGGTGAGGCGAAGCAAAAAGGTGCGATTTTGTCTTTCGTACTGGATAAAATACATCCGCATGATATTGGCACCATGCTTGACAGCTTGGGGATTGCAGTCAGAGCAGGACATCATTGCGCGATGCCTGTCATGGACTTTTTTAAAGTACCGGCCACAGCGAGAGCATCCTTTGCAATGTATAACACGAAAGAAGAAATCGATGTATTAATGAACGGTATAGAATCCCTGATTGAGGTATTTGGCTAATGTTTGATGAATTACGCGACCTCTATCAAGAGGTCATTTTTGACCACAACAGAAATCCACGCAATTTCCGTGTCATCGAAAATGCAGACCGAAAAGTGGAAGGCTTTAATCCGCTGTGTGGCGATCGCCTGACTTTATTTTTGCAAATGGACGGTGACAGGATTACCGATGCCAGTTTTCAGGGCTCGGGGTGTGCCATATCAACCGCGTCCGTTTCGCTAATGACAGAGATAGTCAAAGGCAAAACTGAACAGGAAGCGGAAGAGTTGTTCAAAAAATTCCATGAAATGACGACCGGCAAAGATGAACAGATTAATCTTGAGGCGGTCGGCAAACTGGCGGTATTGGCCGGTGTGCGCGAATATCCGGCTCGTGTTAAATGTGCGACCTTAGCTTGGCACACGCTGGATGCGGCATTGAAAAACGAACAGAAATCAATTTCCACAGAGTAAATGCTTGCCGCGAAACCTTCAGATCAAAAATACACCGGTAAACTGGCTGTGCTTTATGAAGGTCGGGGCGATAGTCTGCCGTTCCAGCAGCTTGCAGAAAGATTGACCGTCCCTTTTTATCAATCGCTTAATGCCGATAGTCCGGAAATCTTCTTTTTAAGCTGGCGTGATGGTTGTTTAATACTGCTCGACAGAGAGTTGCTTAAAAAGGGCGGCCTTGTTGTTGAGATAGAGCCGCGCAACGGCGAACAACGTTCATGGCCTGCGCCAAAAGACGGCGCTTTGGCTCAGGCGCTCGGGCGAAAAACTAGAACAATCGTTGATGCAACAACAGGCTGGGGTCAGGACAGTTTGCATATTTTTCGTATGGGTTATCAGTTGTTATGCATAGAGCGTTCGCCGGTCATGAGAGAATTGCTGACAGACGGCTTTATCCGCCTGGCTGAACAGGACTGGATGCAGAGACTGAATCTTCAACCCCCACGATTGCTGGGCGGCGATGCCATTGACCTGTTAGCATCGTTAGAAACCCAACCGGACTGTATTTATCTTGACCCCATGTTTCCGCCCAAACGCAAAAAATCCGCATTAGCCAAAAAATCAATGATGGTCTTGCGTGAGTTGCTGGGCGACGATCAAGATAAGGAGCAGCTTTATGCTGCGGCTTTAAGGGCTACCGGAAAACGCGTCGTGGTAAAAAGCCCTGACTACGCAGAGCCCTTGGGCGGCAAACCCAATGAAAGTTTTCAGGGCAAACTGCTGCGTTATGATGTTTATTTTAAAGGCTGAACGTTCGAGGATGCAGGGGGCGACCTCATTTCAGGGAGGATTTTATTCCGTATACACAAGTTCGAGTTAAAAATTGAGGTTAGAGAATGTCTGATTGGGTGGATGTGGTAGATGCCAATTCGTTAGAAGAAGGCAAGAATATTGTCATTGATGTCGATGGCACAGATATCGCTGTATTTAAAATCGAAGGTGCTTTTTATGCCATTGAAGATGTATGTAGCCACGATGGCGCGGAAATCGCCAGCGGTAAATTGGAAGGTGATGAGATCATTTGCCCTCGTCACGGCGCTCGCTTTTGCGTAAAAACAGGCGAAGTAAAGTCTC
>JBAQEN010000628.1:0-3215 GCA_049286765.1 Methylococcaceae bacterium | reverse complement strand
GATTCTGGCGATCCCACTGTCATAGGAAAATTCCTTTAGACTGGTAATTTTGCGTCACCACCTTTCGATGGTTTTGCCTTTTTCAGATTAATGCGCCTACATTATATAGGCTAAGACAGGAACGATTTTTGCTGATGCTTTATCTCGTTTCTGTTGATATTAATCGTAGTCGAAGATTTTATTATTGCAAGTAAATTGATAATATTTTTTTGTCTATTTTTTTATCCCCTCCTTTGTATATAAAAATTCATACACTTTCAGTGCTCTCATTAATCTAAGCTTCATACGGGCTATTGACGCCCACCCACGGCTGGTTATGATATGCTCTGCATATACTAGGGGGGCTAAAAATGCGCTTTGAATGGGATGAGCGTAAAAACAAGCAACTTTAAACCAATCGAGCGGTTTGTTTTGAGGATGTATTTATTGCCATCAGTGAAGAAAGACTTCTTGATATTTTGCCGCATCATAATCCAGTGAAATATCCCGACCAAAAGCTTTTTATCGTTCAAATACGAGGCTATGTGTATTACTTGCCATTTGCAGAAGATGAGAAAACAATTTCTCTAAAAACATCATTCCTAGCCGTAAATACCAAAAGAAATACGTAACTATTCAGCGCGGAGCACAACATCCCTCTCCAGCGGGAGAGGGTAGGGTTGAGGGGAGATTTAAACAAGAAAAAATGCATTATTTTGATCCCCTCATCATAACCTTCTCCCGGAGGGAGAAGGGACTGGCTTCACGCTGAATAAATACAGAAATACTTAAGAAGGAGCCAGGCATGACAGCTAAACTTTCAGCAGAAGAAAAAGCCATTATTGAGTACATTGAAAGCAATTAGCCTGGATGGAGCATCGCGGAACCCGGGAGTTCACAGGCGTAAAATCCCCGTAATACGCTACGCTTCCTATTGGCGGGGTTATCCCTGCCTCCCTTGCAGTTTTGCAAAATCCCTTATCGAAAGTATGCATCACTGCGGGGCCGCAAACAGCAAGATGCAAGGCATCGGCGAAATCAGCGCCTAGGGCATACCAGTCCAGCGCTAGCCCCACTGCGCTTGAATCTTCAATCTCGGTGTTGTCGATTTCCAGCAGTGCCCTGAAGAATTCGAGCATATCTGTTCGCGACTTTTTATAAACTGCCCGAAGAACCCTTCGGTTTCTAATAATACTGTTCGTGAAATAAACACAATGTCTTGCATAACCAGATCCCGAACGATAGCGACTTGAGAGGGTTCATCTGCCACAACGGCGCGAACAAGCAGATTGGTATCGAAAGCAATCATTGGCTGCGTTTCGCCGATTCTTCCCAATCAGCGCGGTAATCAACCGGCCTGCAAAGCACTTCAATAGGAACCGGCGGCCCATCGTGGCGGAGCATGCCAATCAAATCCCCCAAATTGCCGCCGGTCTTTTTAGGAGCAGTTTTAAGGGTTACGCCAGATACTGAAGAAACCAGCGTTAGTTGAGTACCTGCTTGCCAATGCAATTGATCCCGAATTTCTTTGGGAATTACGATTTGGCCTTTGCTCGATAGTTTGATAGTAACGACGGATATGGAACGCTCCAAGTAAGACAATTAGTAAGATAAAATTATCAATCTATACAGAAAAATATACAAGCGCATGTGTCACAAAATGGGATCCGGTCTTATCACGTTTCCACAGCGGCTGGTTCGAAACCTTACGGCCAGGTGCGCCGTTCGGCAGAGCGGAAAAAAGCAGGCACCCACTTTGGCTTTCTCAAAATCCGTGAACAGAAAATCCTGTTATATGAACGTTTATTTGACCAAATTAACGGAGCTGAATAATTTTTATATCTGTTTTTAATTTATCCCATTGTTTATCAGCCGTAATAATGGGAAGCTTCTTAATATGAGCCAATGCCAAACAAGCACGATCCCCCAATGACAAACCAAACTCCCTCGTACTCATTCGTAACATCCCTGTTTGCCAGGCTTGTTTAGCATCCAGCGCTTCAATTTGTAATTCCAGATTGTCCATGACTACTTTCACAGAAGACTCGGGCAGCTCTGCTTCAAACAATTTACCCACAACCTCAGCATAATTCACGGCGGAGATGATGGCTCTGCCTTCTGACAAAACCACATCCACTTTTTCACTACCACTTTCGTCCTGAAGAAAAGCAAGTACAGCAGAAGCATCCAAAACAACCTTCCTAGTCATCAGCCTCTGCCCTGCGCTCTGCAATCAGCTGTTCGGCTAAAGAACTATTACCCGCACACGCCTTAACAATAGCTTTAGCCTGCTGCATGCGTTGTTTTCTGGTTGTTATATGTAATTCACCATCCTGGTAAGACAATATCACCTGATCACCCGAATGAATGTCCATTTTTCGGCGAATTTCTGCAGGAATAACAATACGGCCTCCTGCCGAGACCTGAGCTATTATTGATGACATATTTTAACCTCATGTTACTTTAACACTATTATGTCATATAGTAGCATCGATGACATTAGCTTTCATAATTTCCACAATGCTCATAACACTGTAGAAATACGAGGTGGATGCACTTCGCATTTTAACGGGCAGTATAGCAGGCCGGGAAACTGACAAAAAATGTCACTTAGTGACGCAATGCTGTCAACAAGGCTTGCTGATCAGGGCAAGCAAAAAGACCGTGATCGTCATAATGCAGCGTGACCAGTGCGTTTCCTAGAGTTGGCACGAAGTGTGCTTAATGTCTTGTGACATCAACAAAACAACATAACAACAGGACACACATCATGAAAACTCAAATACAAAAAACACAACAAGGTTTTACCTTGATCGAACTGATGATCGTCGTCGCGATTATCGGTATATTGGCGGCGATAGCGATTCCGGCGTATCAGGATTACACATTAAGAGCTAAATTTTCAGAAGTAGTAGCGGCTACTGGAGGGGTCAAAACAGGTGTTGAGATATGCGCTCAAAATGGAGATTGTGGCGCTGCTGGAGCTATAGCTGGTGTAGTAATGGGCACCAATGGACTTCCACAAGCCCCTTCAGCTTCGACATATTTAGCCAGTGTTACAGTCGCTGACGATGGTACAATTACTGCTACAGCAACTAATGCCGGAGGTTTAGCAGCTCAAACTTACACATTGACCCCAGTATTGGCGGCAGATGGCAAAATAAAATGGACAAAAGGTGGAACTTGCTTGACAGGCACTCCAATACTCTGCTGATAAGCCGCGTAGGTCGGGCATG
>JBAQEN010000627.1:0-2629 GCA_049286765.1 Methylococcaceae bacterium | reverse complement strand
CAAACCGGCAATATAATAACGTCCGTCCGGCGATATCAGGGCATCGTAGGGCAGTTTGCCGATATTCCTGAATTTTTCGATCATCGGTTTTTTGGGGTTTTTAAAATTCAGCGTCCAGATTTCGCCTGCATCAAATAAACTGAAAACAAAGCGCTGTCCGGGAGCATCCACGAGGCCTACTACTTTGGAACGTTTGCCGTCGCTGTAGTCAGTTGGAATATCGGCTATCAGTTCCAGGGTGTCCGAGGAAAACACTTTAACGCCGCCGGGCGTGTAATTGGATACGGCGATTAACTTGCCGTCCTGGGAAATCGCCCCGCCGATGCTGTTGCCCGCCTGAATAATGCGTTTATCCACTTTATCCTGCAACAGATCAATCTTGCTTAAACCGCCATCGCGCCCAAAAATATAGGCGTAACGCTGATCTCGCGAGAAAACGACCGACGCATGCGACAAATCGCCCAGCTTGCCGATTTTGGCCAACTGCTTATGTTCAGTGGTATTGATGATAAGCGCGGCGCCGTCTTCGCGTTCAATGACGATGCCTAAATCGCCGGTAGCGCGTAGTTCGGCCAAAACGTTGAACGATAGGAGGAAACCCAAGAGTGATAATATTTTTTTCATAACAATGTGTTAGTGCTGTCCGTTCCGCGCCTTGTACAGTGAGCGTAGCAGTCTTTCGGCATTGGCGGGATTTAATAATAAATAATGCGTTTCTTGCCACGCGTTAAAGCCCGCCAATGACAAAATAACCACATGGTTATTGTCCTCACGGTTGACAATGCAGGGCTCATAGTCTTGACAGGCTTTTTGGTAAAGCTGGTCAAAATTCTGTTGGGCTTCTTTAATAAAATGCTTTGCATAAAGATTTCCTAGCTAAGGTGAGCAACGCTTTTCTGCCCGCCTTTTATCATTTATTTCGGTGGATAAAAAGTCTGCCCACTCTTGGCTTTGACTTCTGTACTGCGTTCACGTAAGCAGCTTTCTGGATACTTCATCCGCAGTAGTTTCGAGAAGGTGCGCAAAGTTCCCTGATGTTCTGGAAGCCTCGATCTTTTCGGAAACGAATAAAAGGAGATTTTCTGGAATCAAGAGGTTCGTCCGTGCAGGTGTATCAAATCCGATGGCAGTTAAATCAATACCTAGCTTGTTCGCGCCGTTAATAAGTCTTTCAGATGGCGAGAACAACGACCAGATGAAATAGGATCGGACTCTAAGATCGAATCCCTTCGCAAATTCTGCTCGGATATCCTTAGTACCCAAGGTCTTCATACATTTTGACTCAATGATCTGAATCGCATTAGTGTGGGATGGTTTATCAGAAGTACGCGTGATAACGATATCTGGTCGACCGGGGAGTCCACTCTCGTCGCCTGTCATGTTTGCTTGGGTCCATAGATAAATCGGGTGTCCGTCCTTCATGTATTTAATGGGTCCAGTTTTGCCAATCATGTTCAGTATGTTACGTGTCTCGACCGACTGGCCTTGGTTAGTACCGCCAACGCGCTCAGTATCTCGACTAACTTCCACGTTTGAGCTGAAGGAACAGTGTTGATATCAGCGATTTCGAGATCCGTGTTTGGTTCAAGGAAGATGCGAATACCCCAAGCGCGACGAAGCATGTTGGCTGCAACTTGAATAGCCTTCCACACTGCGGTTCGCTCTTCAGCTCGCGTGGCGTCGATATCTCGTATGGTCGTAGACATATGTGGTGCCTAAAATTGATTTTAACGCTTATCCTTGCGTAAAACTCCAACCAACCACAAAGCTTCATCTTTATTCATAAACGTTTGCCACGGCGGCATGGCTGTGCCTTTGCGTCCGTTAAGAATCGTTGAAACCAAAAAATCATCCGGTTTTCCGGCCAGGCTGTCGGGCAATAGCGCTGGCCCCATGCCGCCTTGTAAGGTTAAGCCATGACACGCGCCGCAATCATTTTTGAGCAGATTGCGGAGCGTGGCTTGTCGCTCTGGCGAAGGTTCCGCTGCTAAACAGTTGATGGTAACGCACAGTAAAAGCAGTAATTTTTTCATAGTCGGTTTATCAGATGTACTTGAAAAACTCCTGATAACTGCCCTTCGACAAGCTCAGGGCGAACGATAGTTGTGTTGAAGTTATTCACTTTTTTCCATTCGTGGTGAGCCTGTCGAACAACATATATGCCTTTTGCAAGTAAGAACCCGTAGAAAAACTTCGCGCTCTTCGTGATAACTTACGGTTTTAAGCCAGCATAATACGCAGCGACATTACTAATATCATTGTCGGTCAAGGAGCCGGCAATCGCATTCATAATGTCAGATTTACGGGTTTTATCGCGGTATTGTTCGAGCGCTGATTTTAGATAGGCGAAATCACGTCCTGCCAACGGCGGAAACGGCGCATCGGCGGAAGGATTCTTAATGCCGTGACATTGGGAACACACCGCTGCCGCTCTGGCTTGGCCTGCATAAATACTCGCGGCATTGACACTGTGGGCCGACAACAGTCCCAGCAATAACGCGCTTGAAAGTGCAAGGAGTCTCATTATTTTGCCCCTTTCCCTTTGATTGCGTTCTCAAACTCATCGGGTGAAAGACCGCGTGTCATGTATTTAGTTCTGCCGTGAGAGAAGATACCCGCAGGGCTTTCC
>JBAQEN010000626.1:0-1895 GCA_049286765.1 Methylococcaceae bacterium | reverse complement strand
ACCACTGGCTTCGATAATTGTTATTTTTGGCCCATCGCTTCTTTCTGCCTGGGTTGGTCATGAGGTGGCTCCGCCTTTCTTGCTTTTGCTCGCTCTGGGGTTGTGGAAAGTGTGCGAGGCATGCGGCAACGCATTGGCTATGTTTTTGAACGGTACGAATGTTGTAAGGGTTCAGGTAATTGTGTCAATTCTGTTTGGCGTAATTTCTATAATCTTGAAAATCCTGTTGGTTGTCAAAATAGGTATTGCCGGTACGGTTTGGGCGACGGTTATTGCGTATTTCATTCTTGTCCTTCTGCCCTATTCCTTCCTTGTGCCTAGGATATTAAAACGGATTACGGTACAAAATGACATTTGTTCGTGATGAGAGTGTTTTCGTGGTAAAGGAAGAAACCATCTCCTAATATTAAGAATAAATGCAAAGAAGAGTTAAAACTACTTGGTTATGAATAAAATTTAAGGTGTGGATGTGAATAATAGTAATGCAAAACAATGTCCTTTGTGTGGTAGCGAGCATCACGTTAACCAAGAGATATTGTCCCCAATTGAGATCAATAAACTTTATTCGAAAAGTCTTGGTGTTGAAGATGCCATTAAAACCGAATATTTGAGTTATCTCTCTTGCCAGAACTGTGGTCTTGGCTTTTTTGATCCTATGGAAACGGGTGGAGAGGATCTATATGAACGTTTGCAAGCCTTCGATTGGTATTACATGGCAGATAAATATGAATATGCTATCGCCATGAAATACCTGCCCGCTGAAGGGACAGTGTTGGAAGTTGGTGCAGGTAAAGCGGCTTTTGCCGAGAAGGTTGGGGTTGATAGATATACGGGTCTTGAGTTCAACGACAAGGCGATTGAACGAGCTGGCAAGTCTGGTATTCGCTTGATCAAGCAACCAGTTGATGCACATGCGGTAGACGGTTATACCTACGATGCGGTCGTATCCTTTCAGGTGCTGGAGCATGTGTCTGATCCGGCGGGTTTTATCCGGGGCTGCGTTCAGTGTTTGAAGCCCGATGGTCGGTTGATTTTTGGTGTACCTGCCCACGATGGCTTTGCCGGAAGTTCGGTAAACAATATTCTGGATATGCCGCCGCACCATGTAACGCATTGGACTGGCGAGACCCTTAGAAAGCTGGCGCCGCTGTTTGGATTGGAGCTTTTGGCTCTCGACTACGAACCAGTTGCTAAATATCACCGGCCATGGGCGTTTAATATAGTTTGGGAAGTACGTCTAAGACGTTTTCTCGGGTGGCCTCCATGTTTGCTGGATAGATCGCTTCGTGCCAAGCTGGTGTCAAAAATTGCCGCGTTTCTGGCCAAGATTGCGCCCATTTCAGTTGATGCGCTTAACGGCCATACAGTCATTGCAACGTACAAGAGAAGTTAATGTTCCTGTCCGATTGTTCGTATATTTCTTTTAAGAGTAGGAAAGGGCAATGACTGAAATTTCGGTCTATGGTTATAAAGTGCCTCTCGGTTGGCTTTCGCAGGCAGAAGCTGATTATTTGATCGGGTTGCCTCAAGAATTACCCACAGTCGAGTGGGTCTGGGAAGAAATGGATCGGGTGTGGTTTCATTTTAATCTGGATAACCGGCATCCTCTAACAGGCCAGTTAATTGGCGAGTTTTATAGCCATCCTATCTGGTTAATGAACGGAATATTTACCTCGCTTGATCCTGTTTCGTCTTTCCATCGTACCTCTATTGCACGTTATCTCGATCATTTCGGAGCTAAAGCGATTGCTGATTATGGAGGTGGTTTTGGTGAATTGGCGCGGGCGATGTGCAGTGCTATTCCTGATGTGGCTGTTTCCATCGTTGAGCCCTACCCCTCGCGTGTTGGGTTAGAGCGGCTGAGAGATGAGGCGCGTATTCGTTTTGTTTCGGAT
>JBAQEN010000625.1:0-4831 GCA_049286765.1 Methylococcaceae bacterium | reverse complement strand
CGGTCAGGTGTTGCAGGAAGGTATCAATGAAGCAGGCGGTCTGTGTGACTGGATTGCTGCCGGAACGGCTTATTCAACCCATAACGTGCCGATGATCCCGTTTTTTATTTACTATTCCATGTTCGGTTTTCAGCGTGTCGGTGATTTAATCTGGGCCGCTGCCGATCAACGCACCCGTGGTTTTCTGATGGGCGGAACTGCCGGAAGAACGACATTGAATGGCGAAGGACTTCAGCATGAAGATGGGCATAGCCATATCATGGCGGCAACGGTGCCCAATTGTGTGTCCTATGATCCAACCTATAATTACGAACTGGCGGTGATCATTCAGGATGGTTTACGGCGTATGTATGTCGAGCAGGAAGACATTTTCTACTACATTACCGTGATGAACGAAAATTATAGTCATCCGGCTATGCCGAAAGGGGCGGAGTTGGATATCCTTAAAGGCATGTATAGCTACCGCCAGGGTGCTAAAAATAATGCCCCACGGGTACAATTACTAGGATCTGGAACCATTTTCCGTGAGGTAGAGTTTGCAGCAGACTTGCTGCGAAATGATTGGGGTGTAGAAGCCGATTTATGGAGCTGCCCCAGCTTTACCGAATTGGCCCGGGATGGTCAATCCTGTGAACGCTGGAATCGGCTGCATCCGACCGAACCTGCAAGGCAATCTCATGTTGCCAGCTGTCTGGCTAATGCGGTCGGTCCTGTCATTGCCGCGACCGATTATACCCGTGCTTTTGCTGAACAGGTTCGCGGTCTTATTGCTGCACCTTATACAGTATTGGGTACCGATGGTTTTGGACGTTCTGATACCCGGGAAAACTTGCGGCGGTTTTTTGAGGTGGATCGGTACCATGTAACCGTTGCGGCGCTGAAGAGTTTGGCTGACTTGGGTCAATTTGATGCTGCTAAAGTAGATGTGGCCATCGCTAAATACGGCATCGCTGCGGATGCTAAAGCCCCTTGGCTCATTTAACGGAAGAACGCACATGACAGTTTTAATTGAGATTAAAGTTCCTGATGTTGGTAATGTCGCTGATATTGATGTTGTTGAGGTATTGATTCAACCAGGTGATGTGGTGGCACTGGAGCAGACCGTAGCTACGCTTGAAACAGATAAAGCCAGTATGGATTTACCGTCCAGTGCCGCAGGAACTGTACAACAGGTCTATATCAAGCCTGGCGAGAAAGTATCGGAAGGATCACTGATTGCAACCGTATTGGCGAGCAGCGAACAGGCAAGCAGCGAAGAACCGGTCCAACAAGCCATCGCTCCGAAAGATACGCCAGTCAGTGTGCCTATTGCAGAAAAAGTACCCGAGCCTGTCAGTCAAACGCTAAAACCGGCACCTGAACCAGCAGCAATAGAGCCATTGCAGGGCCCTGACGCTTCGACTCGAATAGCCCATGCCTCACCGTCTGTCCGTCTTTTTGCCCGGGAACTGGGCGTTGACGTAGCCAATATAAAAACGGGTAGCGGTCGAAAGGGACGCATCTTAAAGGACGATGTCAAAAACTTTGTCAAAAAAGTAATGACCGAAGTCATCGTGGCAACTGGAACCGGCATACCGAGCATACCCGCAGTTGATTTTTCTCCGTTTGGCGAGACAGAAATCCAGAAACTCAGCAAGATTAAACGCCTTACAGGGCAAAACCTGAGCCGCGTCTGGTTGAATCTGCCGCTGGTGACCTACCATGAGGAGGCTGATATTACCGACATGGAGGCGTTTCGCAATTCACTCAATGCCGAAAAAGCGAACGGCGAATTAAAAATTACCGGGCTGATGTTTATCATTAAGGCGCTGGTTGCGGCTATGCAGCGGTTTCCGAGCTTTAATGCATCTCTATCCGCCGATGGCGAAAGTTTAATTCTGAAAAAGTATTTCAATATCGGCATTGCAGTTGATACGCCTAATGGCTTGGTAGTGCCCGTCCTGCGCAATGTCAATAACAAAAATATCAATGAACTGGCCGTGGAATTAGCCGAGAAAAGTGAGAAAGCCCGCCTGGGCAAGCTATTGCCGGCTGATATGCAAGGCGGTTGTATGACAATTTCCAGCCTTGGCGGTATCGGCGGTACGGCGTTTACGCCGATAGTCAATGCGCCGGAAGTCGCCATACTGGGTGTTACGCGTGCAAAAATGCAACCGGTCTGGAATGGCAAGGAATTTGTGCCGCGCCTGATGCTGCCGCTCGATTTGACCTATGACCACCGGGTCATAGATGGCGCAGAAGGTGCCCGTTTTATGGCTACCCTCAAGCAAAACTTAAGTGATATTCGCCGTTTGTTACTTTAACACTGGAAATACAAGAGATGAATGAAGCAGTTATACACGCGGAAGTATTGGTACTGGGTGGCGGCCCGGGCGGTTATAGTGCTGCGTTTCGTGCAGCCGATTTAGGCAAACAGGTCGTGTTAATTGAGCGTTATCCAGTGCTGGGCGGTGTCTGCCTTAATGTCGGTTGTATTCCGTCCAAAGCTTTACTGCATACCGCGCAAATCATTCATGAAGCAGAGGAATTTGAACAACATGGCGTCAGTTACGGCAAGCCCACGCTGGATATTGACAAAATCAGGACATGGAAAGAAAGCATTACCAAAACTTTAAACGAAGGACTTGCCGGGCTGGTAAAACAGCGGAAAGTAAACCTGATTCAGGGCACAGGGAAATTTACCTCACCCGATACGGTAGCAGTGCAAACTGAATCAGGTATAAAAACCATCCGCTTCGATCAGGCAATTATTGCGGCAGGTTCACATCCCACTAAAATACCGATATTTCCTCATGATGATCCGCGTTTACTGGATTCAACCGATGCTTTGGAATTAAAAGAAATCCCTAAAAAGCTGTTGATTGTGGGTGGCGGTATTATCGGTTTGGAGATGGCGACGGTTTACCATGCTTTCGGGTCGGAAGTCAGTGTGGTTGAACTGATGGATCAAATCATTCCTGGCTGTGATAAAGATCTGGTTACTCCGTTATTCCGGCGCATTAAAAAACAGTATAAAAATATATGGCTGGAAACCCGCGTTACCTCGATTGAATCACACAACGAAGGCCTGAAAGTTTTTTTTGATGGTAAAGGAACTCCGGCATCAGAAATGTTCGATGCGGTTTTGGTTGCTGTAGGCCGCAGACCCAATGGCAAGTTAATTGGCGCCGACCAGGCTGGTATTAACGTCGATGAACAGGGGTTTATTGCTGTTGATAAACAGCAACGCACCAATATTGAACATATTTTTGCGATAGGTGATATTGTGGGCAATCCCATGCTCGCCCATAAAGCCGTACACGAAGGCAAAGTGGCTGCCGAAGTTGTGGCTGGTTTGAAAGCCGGATTTGATGCCTTGACTATCCCTTCTGTTGCCTACACTGACCCTGAAGTCACCTGGATGGGCTTGACTGAAAATCATGCGAAACAACAAGGTATAGAATACGACAAAGCTGTTTTCCCCTGGGCAGCGAGTGGCCGTTCATTGTGTTTGGGGCGTAAGGAAGGCTTAACCAAAATACTTTGTGAAAAAGAAACGGGCAGGATTCTTGGTGCCGGTATGGTCGGACCCAATGCCGGTGAATTAATCGCTGAAGCAGTACTCGCATTGGAAATGGGCGCAGATGCGGAAGATATAGGCTTAACCATACATCCGCATCCGATGTTATCGGAAACGTTTGGCTTTGCCGCTGAAATGATTACTGGCACGATTACCGATCTTTACATAAAAAAATAATAAACACTAAGGCTTAAGACGCAAGTCTTGGGTTTTTTGAATCCTGAACTATATCTCTTTAAGCGAAAACTACTGACACCCAGATGAAAAGAAAGATTGCTATTCTAGTTGTACTTGTATTACTCGTCCTCATAAATTTCAGCATCTGGAGCTATATCAACAACCCGCTGCAATTGCAGCCATGGACCAAGACCACCATGGGGGTAACCTACGACCCCATGCGCAAGCAAGATACACAAACAGGCAATACCTATCCCAGTGAAGCAGACATGGATAGAGACTTGGCTTTACTGGCTGATAAAGTTCATGCCGTTCGAACATACAGTATGCTCAAGGGACAACACAAAATTCCTGAGCTGGCTGCCAAACATAATTTAAATGTCACTTTGGGTGCCTGGATAGATGGTAATCTGGAAAAAAATCGCCAGGAAATTGAGACCTTAATTGAAGCCGGCCGCCAGAATAACCCAAAGATTGTCCGGCTCATGGTAGGTACCGAGGTATTACTGCGTAATGATGTTCCTAAGCCATTTTTGATTGAGTATATCCGTGAAGTTAAAAAACGCAGTTGGCGGCCCGTAAGTACCTCTGAAACCTGGGATATCTGGCTGAAAAATCCTGATTTGGTTGCCGAAGTTGATTTCATAGCGGTGCATATTTTGCCGTTTTGGGAAGGCATTGCCGCAGATGATGCAGTTGATTATGTTTTCGACCGTTTTCATGATTTGCAGAAGGCTTTCCCGAATAAGTCCATCATCATTACTGAAGTCGGCTGGCCTTCGGATGGTCAGCCGTTTAAACACGCGACGCCATCAAGATCCAACCAGGCAAAATTTTTGCGTGAATTTCTTAACCGGGCCGACGCTGAAAAAGTCACTTATTATATTGTAGAAGCCTTTGATCAGCCTTGGAAAAAGTCCATAGAAGGCTCTGCGGGCGCTTATTGGGGTATCTTTGACGCCGACCGGCAACCTAAATATCCGATGGATAGCGATGTCCTGACCATGCCAGGCTGGAAAAACTGGGCGGCCGGCGCTGCTGTTTTCAGCATGGTGTTAATGGGGCTGTTTTTATTTACCCGCAGCACCTTAAAAC
>JBAQEN010000624.1:0-2015 GCA_049286765.1 Methylococcaceae bacterium | reverse complement strand
CCCTCCACATTCGCTTTCTTCAAACCTATCCCGATCCCCAGATAGGTCAACGGATCTTGATCCCAGTTAGTAACTCCTTCTTTTGCGGCAACATCACTCAAGCCTTTAAGAAAAGAAGTGTAATCTGCACCTGGCTGTGAAGATTTGACATAAGCCGTCGTATAATCGGCAACCTCATTTTGGTATTTTTTGCTCTTTCCGGAAATTGAAGAGGGGCTACTAATAATAGAGCTTGTCGAATCTGAAATGCTCTCTGAACTATATGAAAAAGAACAGCCAGAAATAACAAACGCTAAGCTAAAAAGCGCCGGATAAAGCAGTATATGTTTTAAAGAAACTGAATATAAACGCATAATTTTTCCTAATAAAAATAAAGAATGCAAAGTTAATGCCCAAAAATTAAGTTACCCTAACTATTTTAAATATCAGAGGAGGTTTAATAAATCAAAAAGTTTATTCAACCTTCGCCATACCCGTTTCTTCATCGGCAGTCCAAATCCGATATTGCACTTCAAAATCGTCTGGAACATAAACTACCACAGGCAATTTGCTGTTATACCTTAATAAGTCTTGATCTGACCGCACCTGTACAAAGGTTTCCTGCTCTTTCTTGTCTGAAGGGCAGGCCATCCTTGTTGACATAGGCCCCATCACGGACTTCAGGCTATAGTAAGGATACCCCCATCCCTTTGCTATTTCTTCAGTAATCTGACCGCCAAACCAATGACGATTACAGTCTACTTTAATTGTTTTTCCAACAATTATTTCAAGTTTATTGGCATCTTCATCAACCAAAGATTGTAAATGGATAACCATCCTTTTGTAACCGTCTTGCGCTAATGGATAAGGCTTCATTTCATCGGAAGCCGCAAAAACACTAACACTGGACAGCAAAAAACTGCTGATAACAAGCATTTTTGAATATCGTTGCATCAACATAATTTCTCCATGGATAAATTGTTTCAGTGTCGGATATTGTAGAGCAGGCAACGCTTTTCTGTTCCCTTTTTGTCGCTTACCCGGTGGACGAAAAAGCCTGACCGAGCGGCAGACGTTCCAGGAATCTATCACGATTAATCACCAGTACCCCGTCAATCCTATAAATGGCCCATCAAGTGTAGCGTCGGCTTTGATGCTACCCTTATCCACAGATTCGCCACTACTACCGTTATTGCAAAAAACGCTGATTGATATAGAACCGCTGACGCTACCAGCTTTACTTGATTGTAGGCAGATTGTCATGCAGACAAAAATAACAGCATACAAATGACCGGGGTTGACCAATTGACAGAACCATTACAAAGGAATGTCATTGCCGTGTTAAACAAAAACGTGACAACACTGCAACCGAATGCCATAGTGAGAGCGTATCCATGGAGCGCTTATGGCAACGATGATTATTGCGTTATTGTCGATATTAGCCGCTTCGATAGGCAACTTGGCAAATCGGTAGTTATTGAAGCGGGCTGGACAATTATGAAGGAAAAACCATAAGATTGTCAGCAATAGTCAAGTTAAAATCGAACAGTGACTGAATAATACAAGTTACGTCAGTGCAACTCAAGCACTTGGCAAACTGCTCAGTGAGTTCAGTCAACAACAATCCTTGGCACTTAATTCAGGTACAGAAATGACCCGCAAGGCGGATTCGCAGCCTGGCGATTTGCCATTTTAAGGTATTAAGGTCAGGCGGTTTTAGCGTGAAACCACCTTGCATTACAATTTTTCGAGTAATCAACTTAAATTAAAGACAGGGAAAAAACCATGAACAAACACTTGCATAATTCAGACTTCAGAACTAAAACCTGGGCCGGTTTCCCGTCATTGTGTCTGTGTCTGTTGTTATTGAGCGCCTGTGCGACTACACAGAAGGCCGCTATTAACCAGTCGGATGTTAACTGTGTGTTTCTTGCCAACGACTGTGCCCTGCTCACTCCTGGCGGGAAGGATCAGGCTGACCTGCGTTACGTTAATCCGGCCGCGCAGTGGAACCAGTACAACAAAATCCTGATTGA
>JBAQEN010000623.1:0-4839 GCA_049286765.1 Methylococcaceae bacterium | reverse complement strand
GTCCGCAGAGAAGATCACGAAGGACACGAAGGATCCAGACAAATCTTCGTGCGCTTCGTGGATTTGCTCTTTCATCGATTGCGGCAAAATGTGTGTCGGGTTAGCCGGCGAGATATTTTCCCTTTTTGAATACAGTGAAACGGACGAGTAGTCTGTAAAAGGAGGTGTAGGGTGCAGCAGAAATCATCTGGCACTCTCAAGAGAATCTTGGGGATCGCCGCCTTTCTTTTCGCATGCCTGGTGATCGTGGGAGTATTGTATGCGATCATTTTCTTGCCATTGAGGTTAAATGCCGGCCTGGTGCAAGGCCTGGAGATCGTCAAAACGGATCCTGCGGTAGCCGAGACTTTCGGGACACCGATCCGGGAAAGCCCGATCGTGATGGGGACCACGAAAGAATTTCGCTATGGAGACGGACAGGGCAGCTTAACCGCATTCATCTCCGGACCCAAAGGCAAGGGGGACCTTGCGGTCTTTATTACCAGGCCGGAAGGAAGCGACTGGCAGTTGAAAAGCATGAGCATCATCGTAGGCCAGAAAACAGTCCTGGTCTGGGATGCGGATGAGGCTGAAGCGGGCTTCCGTTATCGCGATCTCCCACCTGGCGGTTCAAACATACCCACCCCATCGCCTGCCCCAACACCATCCAATTGACCCTCCTCCCCTTCCAGAAGGGGAACTGTATCAGCAGGCGCAAGATCCTGAGCCTCCCCCAATTGGCGCACTTTGCCAATTGGGGGAGGTGGGAGGGGGCAAGGCGAGGGGTAATTGCTCGATAGGCCAGATGATCGTATAATCAGTACACCTTGATTACTCAGGGCAATTCTGTATATAACAACTTATTGGATTTTTATTCAGATATTTTTCGTATATATATTGGGTGGCTGACTTGCACAGAAAGTAAGAAAGCATGAAATTCTTAAGACCAAAGTCAGGTCAATCCATTGATTTATTTAGAATGTTTGCTCAACAGGAGGGTTATACACTTTCCAATCCTGAAGGCACGGAAAAATTTATTAGCAATTTCAGCGAAGAATTCACAAAGGCTAAGAACAATCCCATAATGTTACATGGCTTTCGTGTTCAAGCAATGTTTGAATATGTTGCATCATCGCTGGGTGAATGTGCCATTATAAAAACAGAAGACGTTGGCGGATTACACACGGCTGAACCCGACGTAAAAGTACCAGATTTACGGATATTACTTATTGATGGCTATGAGTTCTTCGTTGAAATAAAAAACTTCTACCAAAGTTCACCTTTTGAATTATTTAGAATCAAAAAAAATTATATAAAAGGGCTTCAACATTATGCTGCCTTATTCAAAAAAGATGTGAAACTTGCAATTTATTGGTCAAGGTGGAATCAGTGGACATTAGTTACGCTTGACAGAATAAAGTGTAATGGCAACAAATGTTCGCTTTCTTTTGAAGACGCCATGAAATCTAATGAAATGGCGATATTAGGGGACTTCACTCTTGCGACATTGCCCCCGCTCAAACTCCGAATTATCACTGACCCTTCTCATACAAGAACAGTCAGCGAAAATGGAAAAGCCATATTTCGAATTGATGGTGTTGAATTGTATTGCAACGATAACCTCATTAGTGACCCACAGGAAAAAGATATTGCGTTTTTTCTAATGCTTTATGGAGAATGGAATTCAAGTGAGGGCGCAGCCCATATTGAAGAAAATGAAATTATTCATTTGGACTTCACTTCACAGCCAATCGAAACACATGATGAACAAATTTTTGAAATGATAGGAAACATGAGTGGAATAATTTCGCGCCGATATAATTCTATGACATCAAATGAATATGGTATTGAACGCATTAGTCCAAAAACCGATATTAGCAATTTAGGTATCAAAATCCCAGATGATTATCAAGGGAAAGTGCTACACTTATGGCGTTTCACTTTGCATCCATCAACTGATTAATTCCAAAAAGCCACCCAACAAAGCGTACATCCGACGTTTGGGATTCAGCGGCAATTTCGAGCATTTTTCTGGCTTCGGTTTTTTCTACAGCAAACATTTTCCACGCCCGCATACACGCGGGTAACGCAAACTGTTAGGTAGCTTTCTTGCAAAATAAGGTAATATTTTTATGCAAAATCAACATCCCGTTTTCCAAGTGGAGTATTACGACACATACGATTTTGTTGCGTTCATTCATGAATTGGCTGAGAACGGTTTTCCGACGCCTGATTTTTACGATGGCTTTTACGATTTTATAAAAAACCATACTGGCAAGATTTTTTATCCTTTTCAAAAGGTCAGCGTTCTTCACCAATTTATTTCGTTTTCGGTGTATGAATCATTCAAAGAAAATGTAGACGATGTGGTTTTGGATAATGTGATAAACCAGAAAGACTATGTTCTTTGGGTGAACAGTGCGCTAAATGTTCATAAGATTTCTCATCTTGACTTTAATGCGTGGCTGGATAAGCAATCTTTATCTATTGAAAATGTAAATAATGAATCGGTTATCCTTGATTATTATGGGTACCTTTACAAGGCTGGCTCTCTCAAATATTTACTTGAAAAAATTTCAAATGAAGTGTTTTTTGTCTTGTTCTTGAATCGTCATTTTTTGTATCTGTTCAACAAGCGGATAAGTCCTCAAACAAAAGAAATAAAAATTATTGACTTACCTGAGAACATCAAACAACTTTTCAAAAAAGATGGCATCCTAAAGCGTGTCAATATTCCTGTATGGTCGAGAAAAGCCGTTTTTTATCGTGACAGGGGTTTGTGTAGTAATTGCCAAAAAGATATTTCGGGTTTGGTAAATATACACAACGCAAAGCATTTTGACCATATAATACCTTTGGCTTTTGGCGGCTTAAACGATATTTCCAACTTGCAATTACTTTGTGAAACTTGCAATCTCAAAAAAAGTGGTAAGGAAATTCAGGCATCAAAGGTTTATGAAAAATGGTATTAATTTTTAACAGCAACGGCACCTAACAAAACGTTCTCAGGACACGCATTGTGTCCTTTCGGGAAACAGGATAGTTCGCCATCCTGATTGGGTGCACTTGACCGCCTTCGGCGCGTTTATGCGCTCACTTTCGGGGCGGCATAGGTACTGATTTATAGAATCCCCACCCGCCCCAGCGCCAGTAACATAAACTGTTAGCTTGCAGAAAGGTCATATCCCACGCACAGGTTTCCCTTTGGTTCGCCGTTGCTCACTCTGATACAGGCGCCTTTGAAAGATCCCCGCGTATTCGTTCTTGGCGTCTATGCAAGCGCTGTACATGCACGCTGGCTGAACCCGGATGGTTCAACTCGGGTTGCAGCGTTAGCCGTCGCGAGCGAGCCGCATATCTTCTGGCGGGGGGAAGGCGAGGCAGAGATCATTGCGTCTATCCAGGTCCCCGCCGAAGCAGGTCGCCTTGTGCAACCCGGAGCCGGAATGAACGGGCCTTCGGGTGCCGCGCTTGATCAACTGTACTTGGAACCTCTCGGCCTTACGCGCGAGGATTCGTGGTTGTGCGATCTGCTGCCTCAGAGCAGAATGAATTCCAGCCAAGCCGCAGCGGTACGCGAGAGATATGCGCCGCTCGCAGAGAAATTGAGGCTCCCCGCCGCATCGGTTCCACCCGTGCCAAACCGATTTGCTACCGAGACGCGCGTGGAGGAAATCGCAGATGAGTTCTTGTCCTCGGGGGCAGAGACGCTAATTACTCTGGGCGATGTACCTCTGAAGGAATTCGTTGCCGCGCTCAGATTGTGCAATAGGAGTTCGATTGCCAGCTTCGGGACGAAATCAAATGAGTACGGCCAGCGGCACCCTTTCTCACTCCGAGGTCGACGTTTTGAGCTGCTTCCGCTGGTCCACCCGCGCCAGGCCGCAAGACTGGGCGCACACAGCCCTGAGCTCGCAATCGCACACGAGAACTGGGCGAATGAGTGTCGGGCGCATGCAAGCTAACAGCCTGTGGCTGCCGCTAAATTCCATCGTTGGCTTGCCCCTTCAGGAAGAATAGATTGTATATGATGTTTTCAAAGCCGCTTGCACCAGATACGCCTGAATGGTTGTTGATAACCTTTGTCGTGGTGTTCCTTATTATTCTTTTTGGGCTGACTGGTTGGGGTCTGATTCTTGAGATTCGATATACCAGCCCATTTACATTGATCACAACAAGTAATCGAGACAAATGGCGAAGGGCAGCCATCCTCGCATTTTTACAGACTGCAATGATTCCCATACTAGGCTTGGTTGCGCCAATTATGAGCCCACTTCCAGATCAATGGCTAGAGGTACCAATTTGCAGTGGCATTTGGATTGTGCTTTTTCCGATTGCAACATTGTATAAACGATGGGAATTTGAAAGGCACATCAAAAGTTATCAGCGCCTTGATAAAATGATTAAGGACAAAAACAGCATCTATCAACGCCTTTTTTCCAGTCCATTCACGAGTTGGACAAAAATTTTGTTTACCGCAGACCAAAAGCGTTTTTTCAGTGAAGGCTTTCCTGAGGATATTGAACAGCAGAAAAATGTTGAGTCTTAAGGCGAAAGGCAAGCCAACACAGTGTGCACTGGACGGTAGGGACTCTGCGCGTTTTACAAGCCTGTTTCTGGCTTCGGGTTTATACTTCTCTCAAGTCGAATCCACGCCCGCCCCAGCGCCAGTATCGCCAGCCGTTGGACGCCATTGTAGGATATTTGTATGCAAAAGCTAGGTTACCCTTTTTTAGCAATTATCGTTGGCGTGTGCGCTATTGTTTCAGCCTGCACAGCTATAAGCCCAAGTCAGGAATCGACTAATATCAAGAATCCTGCCGAACTGGTTGCCCTTACTAGCACTTTCCAAAAGACAGC
>JBAQEN010000622.1:0-3539 GCA_049286765.1 Methylococcaceae bacterium | reverse complement strand
TGAGCGCCAGGACCTGCCCTTTTCCACTCAGGAATTAAACCTATTACAGTCGGCATTAATAAAACAGATCAACTGTCCACGCACCACCAGCGCGGGCCGTTTGTTTGATGCAGTCGCCAGTCTCCTGGGGCTGTGCCAGATCAACCAATACGAAGGGCAAGCGGCAATGGCTTTGGAAAACAGCGCCGCATCGATAGTATCTGATCAGCATTATCAATTCCAGCTAAACCCCGGCTCACCCATCGTGATTGACTGGCAGATCACCATAGAACAACTGCTAATAGACACCGCACACAGTACGCCTGAATACATCGCCACCAAATTTCACAACACCCTGGCAGAAATAATGCTGGCTATTGCAGTGCGGGCGGGGCAGAAGAATATCGTTCTCAGCGGCGGCTGCTTTCAGAATGCCTATCTGGTAGAAAAAGCCGTCAGTAAATTAAATACAGCTGGCTTTAACGTATACTGCCATGAAAAAATACCTCCCAACGACGGTGGCCTGGCTCTCGGTCAGTTATATGCCGCAAAATATATTGGATAACGACTATGTGCTTAGCTATTCCCGGACAAATTGTCAGTCTGTCTGATCACAGCGATCCATTAGCGCGTATAGGACGCATCAACTTTTCCGGCATCAGCAAGGAAATCAGTCTGGCTTACGTGCCCGAAGCAAAAATCGACGACTATGTAATCGTTCACGCCGGATTTGCCATCTCCATTCTGGATGAAGCCGATGCCTTGTCCAGCCTGCAAGCTTTTGACGATTTATCTGCGTTTGAAAATAAGTCATGACCAATTTGTCCAGGACAAATTTACAGAATCCGAAAGCTGGGGAACAGGGAGGTCATGCATGACAAATTTGTCCGGAACAAATTTGCAGTACCCGAAGGGTGCAGGACAGGGAGGTCCTGCATGAAATATCTGGATGAATATCGCAACCCCGAAACCGTTAAAAAACTGACCACAGCGATAAATGCCATCACTACCCAGCCCTGGCATATCATGGAAGTGTGCGGCGGCCAGACCCATAGCATCATTAAATACGGCATCGATCAGCTGCTGCCTGACCAAATCAATCTGATTCACGGCCCCGGCTGTCCGGTTTGCGTGACACCGCTGGCTTATATTGATAAAGCACTGGCGATTACCGCACAACCGGGGGTGATTTTCTGCTCGTTCGGCGACATGCTGCGTGTTCCCGGCTCTCATTATGATTTGCTGAGCCTTAAAGCTCAGGGCGCGGATATCCGTATCGTCTATTCACCGATGGATGCCGTGAATCTCGCCCGGCAGCACCCCGACAAACAGGTGGTGTTTTTTGGCGTCGGCTTTGAAACCACCGCACCGACCACCGCTTTGGCAGCGTATCAGGCAAAACAACTCGGTTTAAAAAACTTCTCGTTACTTATTTGTCACGTCCGGGTGCCGCCGGTCATGCAAGCGCTACTCAATTCGCCTAACAATCAAGTACAGGGATTTCTTGGCGCGGGTCACGTCTGCTCAGTTATGGGTTATCACGAATATTCTCCGCTTTGCGCACAACATAAAATACCTATCGTCATCACCGGTTTTGAACCCGTTGATATTCTGCAAGGGATTTATCTGTTCATCAAACAGCTGGAAGAAAAACGCTATCAAGTTGAAAACGAATACAGCCGCGTGGTTAATGAACAAGGCAACCAGCCTGCTCAACAACTGATGCAGAAAGTGTTTACCATTGTCGATAGAAGTTGGCGCGGATTGGGTGAAATCACCGCCAGCGGCCTGGCACTCAATGCCGAATACGACGACTGGAATGCCGAACAGCGTTTTGCAGTCACCACCATTAACACCCTGGAACCCGCCGCCTGCCGTAGCGGCGAAGTGCTGCAAGGCCTGATCAAGCCCGCGCAATGCCCTGAATTTGGCACGACCTGCACACCCGAACACCCGCTAGGCGCAACCATGGTTTCTTCCGAAGGCGCCTGCGCCGCCTATTACCGCTACCGTCGCTATCAAAATGCCTGATCTGGAACTTAACTGCCCCCTGCCCCTGCAATATGAACAAATCGTCATGGCGCATGGCGGTGGCGGCCGCCTGATGCAGCAGTTACTGGACAGCATCATCCAGCCGACATTCAGCAACCCTGTCCTGAACCAGAAACATGACAGCGCAGTGCTAAACATCAATGGCTCCAAACTGGCGTTTACCACCGATTCCTATGTGGTGAAACCGCTGTTTTTTTCCGGCGGTGACATTGGCAAACTGGCGGTGTGTGGAACCTTGAACGACTTGGCGATGAGCGGCGCAAAACCTTTATACATCAGCTGTTCGCTGATTATTGAAGAAGGTTTTGCCATTAAAGACCTGCAACGCATCGTCCAGTCCATGCAACACGCCGCACAACAGGCAGGTGTGTTGATTGTGACGGGCGACACCAAAGTGGTCGATCACGGTAGCGGCGACGGGGTTTATATCAATACCGCCGGTATCGGCATCATCGGCGAAGACATCAGCGTATCTCCTGCCGGCATTCAGGCCGGGGACAGCATTATCATTAACAGCGACCTGGCACGACACGGTATTGCCGTCATGCTTGAGCGTGAAGGCTTGAACTTTGAAAACTCGCTGGAAAGCGACTGCGCAGACCTGTCCGGCCTAGTCCAGGATTTAATCCAGGCCAATATCGACATCCACTGCATGCGCGACTTAACGCGCGGCGGATTAGCCAGCTGCCTCATAGAACTGGCCGCTACATCACGTCATCATGTCGAAATCAACGAAACCGCACTGCCAATCCAGCAGGATGTTAAAAGTGCCTGCGAAATCTTAGGCCTTGATCCGATATATATCGCCAACGAAGGCTGTTTTGCGCTGTTTGTGCCCGAGGCGCAAACTGAACAAACCCTGGCCGCTTTACAACAGCATCCCCTCGGCCAACAGGCTTGTTTAATAGGCAAGGTTAAAGCCGCTCACCTGAAAGGCATGGTTACTCTGCAAACAGCAATGGGGATTAACCGGATCCTGGATTTATTGAGCGGCGAGCAATTGCCGAGGATATGCTGAAAACACAACTTCGTGATTTTAGCTTCAATGCTTCCCGCGCCAGTTGCTATCCGGCCCTTATTATTCGGGATTAACCAGCTCTGCAAGCCAGTCTGTCCAGGCAGAAAAATTATCGCCTTTGGTGGATGACAACTGGATGATCTGTATGTCGGGATTGACCTGTCTGGCGTAATTGATGCAACGCTCCACATCAAAATCGACATAAGGCAGCAGGTCGGTCTTGTTGATGAGCATTAAATCTGCCGCATGAAACATGTCCGGATATTTAAGCGGCTTATCATCGCCTTCGGTCACCGACAACACGACCACTTTATGTGCTTCACCCAAATCAAACGAAGACGGACAGACCAGGTTGCCGACATTTTCTATCGCCAGCAGACTGTTATCCTTGACGCCAAGATCCATGACGGCATGACCTATGCCGTGCGCATCCAGATGGCACGCCCTGCCGGTATTAATTTGCAAGGCAGGTACGCCCGTGGCCCTGATT
>JBAQEN010000621.1:0-6383 GCA_049286765.1 Methylococcaceae bacterium | reverse complement strand
GCCTCGGTCAATTCACTCATTGCTTCGGCGGCCAAAATATCCGGTTCCGGCAGACTGGCCGCATCGACGCTGTCCTGGTCTTTGAGCCAGGTAATATCCAGCGAATCACCTTTTTGGGTGTTGATCCAGTCGCGCGAAAAACAGCGCCAGCGGGATTCCGGTTCTTCTTCAAAAGTGATTTGTCCGTGTTTTTCTTCACGTGGGCTAGCATGGAAGCAGTCTTCAAACGGTTTCAGATACTGGTCGCTGAACGGTGTGCGTTTGCCGAAGCTGGGCATGTTGGTGCGCAGGTCGTAGACCCAGACCTGTTGCGTACAGTTTTCGTCCTGATGTGGGGTTGCCGCCGTGCCTTTGCTGAAAAACAGCACGTTGGTTTTAACGCCCTGGGCGTAGAAAATGCCGGTGGGCAATCTGAGTATCGTATGCAGATTGCATTTGTGCATCAGGTCGCGGCGGATGTCGGTGCCGACACCGGCCTCGAACAGGACGTTATCGGGCAGCACCACGGCTGCGCGGCCTGCGGGTTTCAGGCTGCGGTAGATATGTTGCAGAAACGCCAGTTGCTTGTTGCTGGTTTTGTAGGTGAAATCGTCGCGGGTCGGCCCGCCGCCGCCTTTGGCGGTGCCGAACGGCGGATTGGTGAGGATAACATCGGCTTTGGGCAGTTGCGTTCCGGGCAGGCCCAAGGTATTGCCCAGATGCACCACGCCTTCGTCGTCGCCTTCCATGCCGTGCAACAGACAATTCATCAACGCCAATCGGCGCGTCCCCGGCACCAGTTCCATGCCGACAAAGGCTTTATTGCGCTGAAAGGTTTGCGCTTTTTCGTTCAGGTTGTAGAGGTCGTCGGTATGGCCTTTGATATAGGCATCGGCGGCAATTAAAAAGCCCGCAGTTCCTGCGGCGGGGTCCTGAATGATTTCTCCGGCTTGCGGTTTGATGCAGCGGATGATGCTGTCGATCAACGGGCGCGGAGTAAAATATTGCCCGGCGCCGGATTTGGTTTCGCTGGCGTTCTTTTCCAGCAAGCCTTCATATAAATCGCCCAGACCGTCTCGTTTGGCGCTGAACCAGTCGATATTATCCAGGCTCTTGATCAGTTGTTCCAGATGACGCGGTTCGCGCAAGCGGGTTTGGGCATCGGCATAGATTGCAGCAATCAGATGATCGGCGCTTTTGGACAAGTCCAGCAACATTTGCCGGTAGTGATTGAGCAGGTTCAAACCCGA
This sequence comes from Methylococcaceae bacterium, assembly GCA_049286765.1. Classification (GTDB taxonomy): domain Bacteria; phylum Pseudomonadota; class Gammaproteobacteria; order Methylococcales; family Methylomonadaceae; genus JAGXGJ01. The sequence goes on along the minus strand of JBAQEN010000621.1, from coordinate 5,154 downwards.
CAGCTTGGTCAAATCCGGCCAGCGGCAGCCTTCCGGCAATTTGTGTTTATTGAGCAAACCAGCTTCGGTGTTTTCATATTCCATCTTAATGAATAACAGCAACACCAGTTCAGTGACGTAATCGCTGTAGTTAATGCCGTCGTCACGCAGCACGTCGCAGAGGTTCCAGAGTTTTTGTACGATGTCGTTGTTGGTCATTGGGTGTATTCGGTAAATTGGTCGTTATCGGTTGTCATCAGTTGCATGAGTTTGGGGTGTACAAACAGCTTTTCTTTACCAACTTGTAATTCATTCAATACGCCGATTTCGACCAGGTGCTTCAAATAAACCGAAGCGGTCTGGCGTTTTGCGACATTGGCGTCAACCAGGTTTTGAATGCGGCAGTATGGCTGTTCGAAGATAATTTGTATCAGTTCATGGCTATAAATCTTGGGTAATCGTTCACGGACAAAGGTGCTGGTGTGTTCAACCAAGCCACGCACAGCGTTAATTTTCCGTGTAGTCCACTCGGCGGTTTGCTGTACGGCGGCGAGATTATATAAAATCCAGTCCTGCCATTGCTGCTCTCCAGTTACACCATTGAGCAAGCGATAATAATCGTTTTTGTGGCGCAAGATGTAATAGCTCAAATACAGGATGGGCAACGTCAGCAGTTTTTTTTCAATCAGTAGTAAGATATTGAGTATGCGTCCGGTGCGCCCGTTGCCATCCAGGAATGGGTGTATGGCCTCAAACTGATAATGCGCCACCGCCATTACGATTAATGGGTCCAGCTCATTTGAGTCATGAATAAAGTGCTCCCAGTTAGCTAACAGAGTACGAATAGTGTCTTCACCCATTGGCGGCGTGTAGATGACTTCCAGGCTAACTGTGTTGGCAATCGTGGTGCCCGGCACTCTGCGTATGCCCATGTCGATGCCTTTAATAGTGCTGCATACGGCGGCTGCAGTTGAGGTGCTTAAGGGTTTGGATTTTAGCGAGATGAATCCCTGATAGAGCGCCGTGCGGTAGCGTAAGGCTTCTTTGGTTGCCGGATCGGCCTGGGTATGCTCGTTGGCAAACTGGAACAGTTTGTCTGTGGTGGTGACGATATTTTCTATTTCGGAGCTATCTTTGGCTTCCAGCAGTGGCAAGGTGTTAATGAGCAAGCCCTGATTAGGCAGCAGTTCACCCGCCTGTTTTAATTCTGCTAGTGCCGCACGCGCGCTGATGCAAGCCTTGAGGACTGCACTGGTTTCCAATTCAACCGGCGGTGGCAATGGGGGTAAGTCATTATAGGGTTGGCGTGGATCAAAGCTCATGTTCGGCTGCTCATCTTTATAAATTTCATTAATATCGACACGAGCTGAGTATATGTCGATGCTATCGACATGTCACTATTTTATGTCGATAAAATTTAATATTTTCGACATGAATTATTGCTACAGGCGTCAAGCACTTAACCAAAGCTGTTCTTTAATGGTCTCTATAACCTGTTCCAACTCTCCGCCAAGCAAGTTATCCAAGCGTTTAGCGCCGCCATCCTGGGCAAAGGCACGGTTGACAAAGTGCTGGTCGATGACGACTTCATGCGTCAGTTGTTTGGCTAGACGATCCAGCCATTTGCGCTGTACGGGTGTCCAGTTGTGCAGCGTGTAGATTTTTTGCATAGCTAGCCCAACGCGCTGCTCAAAAGGCAACAAGGCTTCGCCCAATGCCGCTTGGCGTATGTAGCCAACAATACTGGCGGCAATTTCCTGATGGGTTTGGTTACGCCAGGCACTTTGTAGTTTGGCTTCGCTGTAACCGTGTTCATCCAATAACAAGCGCACTTCGCGTAGTTGTTCGCGGGTGAGGTCTTTGGGTTTATTGACGATCACGCCCAGTGCGACTGATTGGTTTAGCTGGTTGTGGATAAAGTGGTTAAAGCTGTCCAGATAATCGGTAGGTTTTTCATTGACGCCGTAGGTTTGGGCGCGGCTTTTAAATTCATCTTCGCCTTCGTAAATGATCGGCAATCTATCCGAACCCAGCAAGCTGTTGACCTCGCTCAATTGCTTGAGTAAGCCGCTGTGTCTTAGCACAAAATCAGCCGCTTGCTGGGGGCCGATCCGGTGCAAATATTGATGTAGTTTGCCGGGTTCTACGCCCCAAAGCGTTTCCAGTTCGGCCAACTTTTGTTTGAGCGGCGGCTTTTGCTCGGCGGTTTTGACGGCTTTACGCAATATCCGCATGACTTTTTGGCTGACCGCATCAAGCACGTCATGAGCATGGCTGCTGTCCACCTTGCTCCCCGGTGCGGTCAAGCTATTAGGGTCGTTCAATTCTTGCAGTAATTGTTCCAGCGTAACATTGGGGTCTTTAACCAATGGCTTCATTGAGCTGACGTCTTGCAGTGTCGCGTAAATATCGACGGGGTCATAGATTCTGAATACGGTTTTACCGATTTCATCGCAGCGGCGGGTGGCGCGTCCGAGCATTTGCTCAAAGAGAATACGTGAACGTACCCGGCGTAAAAACACCAGATTGCAAATGGGCGGCACATCGATACCGGTGGTGAGCAGATCAACGGTGACGGCAATGTTGGGGTAGCGTTCGTTTTTGTATTGACGGATGAGCCGTTTGACTTTGTCGCTCTGTCCGGTGATTTTACGCACCGCTGCCTCGTTGTAATCATCCTGATAAAAAGCTTTAAAGGCATCATCCAGCAGGCGCTTGACCATGTCGGCGTGTAAGTCGGTGGCGCAGAAAATCAGGGTTTTTTCATCGCCGAAGGGATCGATTTCTTGCGCCAGTTGAGTGCAGATGACCTGGTTAAAGCTTTCGGTGATGACGCTGCGGTTAAAGGTTTCGACTTCAAAATTAAGTTCGTCTTCCAATTCGGCGAGTTCTATTTCACCGCTTTGGGTGTTGATGACGCTAACCTGGATGCCTTTGTCAAAATGGATGCCGTTTTGACTGAGTAATGTTTCGTAACGGATCGGCGGCTCATGATCGATCAGCCAGTCGTCGGCCACCGCTTCACGGTAGCTATAGGTAAAAACCGGTTTGCCAAAAATCTCAGTGGTATGTTTGGCCGGTGTTGCGGTCAGCCCGATTTTGACGGCATCAAAATAATCCAGCACCCGGCGGTAGCTGGATAAATATTGCGCAACATCGCGAATCGCCAATTCGCCATCCGTCATTTCCTGATCAAGCGTGTAACCTCGATGCGCCTCATCAATGATGATACAGTCGTAAGCATCGATATTGGGCGGGTTATCGGATTGAAAAATCCGCTTGACCATTGCCTGTACGGTAGCTACCTGAATGCGGGTTTCTGCCTCGGCAGCCATATCGCCAAGTAAAGCGATGTTATAGATTTTTGACAGTGTCTGATTTTGTTCTAACGTTGCATCGTTAAAGAAGTCTATGGCTTGTTCACCCAACGAGGTGCGATCCACCAAAAACAAAATGCGTTTAAAATACTCCGCTTTTAAAAAACGGTACATCAAGCCAATGATGGTGCGGGTTTTACCGGTGCCGGTAGCCATCGCCAGCAGGCAGTTGGATTGCTTATTTGCCAATGCGTCTTCTACCGCCTGAATAGCTTTCTGTTGGTAGTCGCGCAGTTTGAGATAAGCAAAACCTTCGTTTTTGAGCGCCTGTTGCGCAGTTTGTCGGCTGCGTTTAAGTATATCGAGTAAACCCTCGGGGCTATGAAAATCACGCAATGGCCGCGCCAGATTGGCAAGCTCTCGCACATCGCGAAACCAAGTGCCGGATTGCTCAGCCAGTTGCTTGACAAAAGGGCGGGAATTACAGGAATAGGCAAACGGAACCTGATAATGGCCTTCTTCGTTATCTGCCCAAGCTATCGTCCTGCCTTCGATTTGCCAGGCGGGCTGCATGTTGGGGCTTGGTTTAAAGCCGCGCGAATAGCGTTCGGCTTGGGAAATTTTACCGGCGACATTGATGTTTTCTCGCTTGGCTTCCACAACGGCAATCGGCGTTAAACCGGCAAACAAGACATAGTCGGCAACTTGATTGCCTTGCGTGGGCCACTCTGCAATGGCTTTGTTTTTACCTTTTTCCGGGCGTGCGCCTTTTTGATAAGTCAATTGTTCGGTATCGGCTTCCCACCCTGCGGAAATAAGTTGCTGATCGATCAGGATGCGGGTCAACTCTTCGTTTAACGAGAGCTGTGCTGAAGCTTTTTGGAGCTTTCCGCTAACTTGCAGGGTAAGTTGTTGCCGGTTCTCCATTTCCGATTGCAATGCCTTGAGACGGGTTTCAAAGGCTTTACGTTCTTCATTAAGCTGCTTTTCAGTTTCTAAAGCCAGTTGCTCATAAGTTTTAGCTTCAACATCCATCTGTTCCGCTAATACCACATATTCTTCTTTTTCACGGGCGACCAACGTTATCAATTGTTGATTGTTTTCAACCTGCTCATTGGCATCCAGCAGTTTGGCTCTAAGTTGTTCAATCTGAGTGGTTAATTCGCGCAGCTGTTGGCTGGGGTCAGTCGGCGTAACAAAAGCACCTGGTTTAAATGCTGTTCCTTGCTTACCGAATGCTTGATGAAACCAGATCGCCAATGTCCTTGCCAATTGCAAACCAGCCAAGGCATCTTTGTGTTGTGTTCTGAATTGATGTGTTGCTCTATTGCCTTCGATCCGCAGTGTATGGAACAGACCAAGAATGTTGGGATCGAGGCGGATTTCCCGGTTCAATTTAAACAGCAAGTCGGCCTGAGATGTTTTATCGTCGAATTCAATGCCGCAACGGGCCGACATATCTTGCGCGAACGCTTCGCCCAATTGACGGAGTTTGATTAAGGTAGTGTTGGGGTCAGCAGAAAATGCTTGTTCAGCGGCACGGGCTAACTGAAAAAATACTGGATCGTGCTCATTTAGGAAATCAAAATTGCTGAGTATTGCCATTTTTCCTCTTCGGCTAGATGGTTATAACCCGTGTTGTGCATATAATCATTAAGGAGAAATTTGTTCTAACCGGCCGCCCATTTCTGTCTGAAGACAGATAAATTTGCATCATCATATAGCAATCGTTAAATTTCGTCATTCATTGCTTCAGAAAGCATTTTCAGAGACGCTTTAAACGGCGGTTTGATTTGACATTCATGCTGACCAGGTTGATTCATGCCTGAGCGCTTACGTCGCACATAGCATGATACTT
>JBAQEN010000620.1:0-3937 GCA_049286765.1 Methylococcaceae bacterium | reverse complement strand
GATAAGGGTGATTTATAGGCGCTTAACTGTTCAGCGCCGGTTATTCGTTGATGCGCATCTGGGTTTTTGAGCCACTGGACGGCAAGCTCTATTTGCCGCGCATTAAATTTTTTTTCCTGTTCCAGTTCTTGTGCTGTTGGTAAACGCGCACCTTGGCTAAGCGCTTCCAAAGGAGGCGGCACCGGTATAGTATCGGTTGGATTCGGCTGCATGAAGCGGGCAATCAAATTTCCGGCGACTGCGGTTTTTTTTAGATTAGACCAGCTGTAGGCAACGATTAGTGAAACAGCTATGGCTAAAACCGGGATAGTGATAAATTTGCGCATGACCCTGCCAAATTAATAAAACCGCACAACCGGGTCTACCAAAGTTATACTGAAAAGAAACAACCCGGTGTGCGGCAAATAAAATGTTTTATTCGATAATTACACCGGTTGCAGCGCCTGCAGTTGGATTATTTATGGCGTTATGAGCGCAGCTTACCTGTTTGTAAGTATTGGCAACGTCACCGGCGCCGATAATCATTTCGTCGCCAAGTACGGCAAAGGACGGCGCTGGCGTATAACCAGATACGAAACCACCAGGAACGTTATCCAGCGCCAAGACATGCCGGATTTTCCAGGCCACAGCATGATCTGTACAGGATGTGTCGCCGGATACGCCGATAGCGCCTATCTTTATACCTTGCCCGTTGTAAAGCGCCAAGCCGCCGCCAAAGACATTGACGCCGCCAACGCGCTGGCCGACTAACGGATCGTTACCGGTGCCGTAAGTGTCAGGACTGCCCAGATAAGCGATGCTGGCATCTACAGGATTGCTATGTTGCAAACCGTAAAGACTTCCGCCGGGTTGCGTCAGTCCATAAAGATTAGCCGTGGAAATTGAAAATGCGTCCAGACTAAAGGCATTGGCTGTCGTTGCTTTCTGTACAGCGATAACACGGCTACCCAGCCATGATTTATTGCCAATTGCTGCTCCTGATCCAGCGCTATTAATGATTCCGCAGACCTTACCTGTTTCATCCACGGCAGCCACCCACATAGGCAGGCCATAGCCGCCATTATCGGGGGCGCCTACTACCGCCAAAACCAAAGGCGCCACAGGTGTGAAAGCTGCAACAATGTCATCACAGGTTGCCAACGCTGTTTGGCTGGCCATTGAAAGTGCAACAACCTCAAGGATATTGATAAACGTTTTTGTTTTTTTCATATTTAAATCCCCCTAATAATTTTATTCCGCTACGTGCATTATCAGCACGTCCCGGATACTAAATTTTTTTAACTGAAAATGCAAGGCAAACTAGCTTAGCCTTTTAGCAGCAACTAGAAATGTCAGGTTTTGTTGCAAATGGATTGTCCGTAGTGGCAGTCGCAAAGGATTAAACCTGGCCGGGTATTATGCTTATCTGTTGCGGTGCATTGTCGTCTACAATGGCTTACGATACTTTTGATTCCTGATCGGTTAATCTAGCAATGCGCTGGCTCAGTCACGCTTTAACAACGCTTCAAAATCCTTGGCCGACATCGCTTGATGCCAGAAAAATCCTTGCCCATTCTCGCAACCCAGGTGTGCCATTTGTTCGGCTTGTTCGCTGGTTTCCACGCCTTCCGCTAAAGTCTTTAGTCCCAGGGTTTGGCCCAGCTGGACTATCGCTTTCACAATCGCACTGTCTTTGATTTTGCCGGAGCTGAGCGTCTGAACAAACGATTGGTCGATCTTTAACTTATTGAACGCAAACTGATTGAGATAACTTAGCGAGGAATAACCTGTGCCAAAATTGTCTAGCGCAAAACTGATGCCGAATTCCTTGAGTTCTCTTATAACCTCAAGCACTGCATGAGTATCAAAAATCAACATTGATTCGGTAAGTTCCAGTTCCAGATACTGTGGTGCCAGACCGGATATTTCCAAAGCGGATTTTACTGATTCAACCAAATTTCCACGTTTAATCTGCATAGCCGAGATATTGACGGTAATCAGCAATTTTAGACCGGCATCATGCCAAAGCCGATTCTGTAGACAAGCTTGTTGCAATACCCAATTGCCAATTTGCACAATCATGCCGTTATCTTCGGCAATAGGAATAAATTTACTTGGCGGTATAGTCGTGCCGTTACCCAATTTCCAACGGAGCAATGCTTCGGCACCGATAATTTGGTTGTCTCGTAATGAATAAAATGGCTGGTAATACAATTGAAGTTCGTGCTTTTCCAGCGCCACCCGCAAGCCGTTCTCGATAATCATACGTTCGAATGTGGCCAGATTCATGTCATGGGAAAAGAACCTGAAGGTATTGCGGCCTTCTTTTTTGGCGGCGTACATCGCGGTATCGGCTTTATTGAGCAGATCATCAAAACTTATGCCGTCGTTGGGAAATAAGCTAATGCCTATACTGAACGAGATAGTAATCGTAACTCCTTCGATTTTAACCGGCTGATACAGGTACTCAAGAATTTTCAGAGCAATTTGCGTAGCTGTCTCAATCTCCGGCAGATCGGTGAGGATGATGATAAATTCGTCACCACCTTGCCGGCACACGGTATCGACCTCGCGCACACACTGGCACAAACGTCCGGCAACATTCTGTAACAAACGGTCGCCAACATCATGACCCAAGGTGTCGTTGATATGTTTGAATCGATCCAGATCAAGAAACATTAACGCCACTAGTGATTTGTTACGCGTCGCATGCGCCATGGCCTGTTCAAAACGGTCGCACAGCAGCGTTCGATTAGGCAGATTGGTTAGCGGATCGTGTCGGGCCAGATATTCTATTTTGGACTCTGCGGCTTTGCGCACTGTGATGTCAGAAAAAATGCCAATGTAATGGGTAACCGCCCCCTGCGTGTTGCGGACAACCGAAATACCCAGCAGAGATGGATAAGTTTCGCCGTTTTTGCGCTTATCCCAGATTTCTCCTTGCCAATAACCGCTTTCCTCAAGAGATAGCCACATGCGCTGGTAATAACCCTTATCCTGTTGCTGTGAAGATAACATGCGCGGTGTTCTATTGCGCACTTCGCTAGCCAAATAACCGGTAATGTTGGTGAAAGCCTGATTAGTGGAGTGAATGCGCTTATCTGCATTACAGATGATAATGCCTTCGCCGCTGTTTTCAAAAACCTTTGCCAACAATTGCAGCCTTTCTTCGGCGACCTTGCTATCGTTGATATTGGTAAAAGTACCCAGCATTCGCAATGGTTGGCCAATCGCATTTCTTTTCACAATACTGCCGATAGATAGTATCCAAAGCCAGGAGCCGTCGGCGCAACGATGGCGAAATTCCGCGCGGTATTCGTCCAGTTCACCGGCCAGATAGCTTAAATAAGTAGCTTTAACCTGATTTTGATCGTCCGGGTGTATAAAGTTGAACAAGTTGTCCATGGTAATTGTTCGGAACTCATCCGGATTGTATCCGAACATGGAGGCGTATTCGGTATTTACAACGGCATTGCCGGTTTGGGTATTTAAATCCCACAAGCCTTGTTTAGCGGCTGATAACGACAGACGCAGGCGTTCCTCGCTTTGTAGCAGCTGGTTTTGTTGGTTGATCAACAATTGCTTCGTCCGGTGAGTGCGTAGCACCGATCGAATGCGGTAGGGCAGCAGCAACAATTGGATAGGTTTGCCGATAAAGTCGGTTGCTCCAAGGTGATAAGCTTGTTCCACGCAATGAATATCCTCAACAGTAGTCATCATCACAATCGGTACTTGCGGCCCGTCAAGCAAGCGTAAACACTCGAAACCGTCCATTTCCGGCATCATTAGATCAAGCAACATTAAATCCGGTGCGGTACTGGCGAACAATTCCAGTCCTTGCCGGCCATTTTCGGCTTCAATTATTTCAAAGCCATTTTTGCTTAATACCTCACCCACAAGTAGCCGGACCATGGCATCGTCATCGACAACCAAAATACGGGTTTTATAGGTCATGATT
>JBAQEN010000619.1:0-21287 GCA_049286765.1 Methylococcaceae bacterium | reverse complement strand
ACCTGACGATAGCAACGCAGCTATCAGCGAGGCAAAAGCAATGTTGCCGCCGTTGACCGAGAAGAAAAGTGGCCGTTCGCCAGCCCGGTCGCGGGCACGCACCAGTTTTTTCACGCGCGGATCCCAGATTGCAATAGCGAAGGCACCCTTGAGCCGTTCCACAAAAGCCTCACCTAATTCCAGATACAGGGCGGGTATTACTGCAACATCGGTACTCTGCTCAACAACCCGGCCACGATCCAGCAACCAGGCACGCAGCTCCTCGTGGTTATCAATCTCGCCATTGCAGGCCATCATTACGCCGCTATCATGGTCGACCATCGGTTGCTTGCCGTCGTTTAAACCTCTAATGGCCAAACGTGTCATCCCGAAAACAGCCGCCTGATCGCCATCTATTCCTGTATCATCTGGGCCTCTATGCATTAACGCATCAACCATCGGGTTAATCTGCTTCAGCATTGAATTACTATCCACCGCTCCTTTAAGTACAACCAAGCCGCAAATGCCGCACATATCAATTCCCTTTTGGAGCGGGTAGCAGGACCGCCCAGTAATCGAATCCCAGTTCCGCGACTTCGACGCCATGCTGCTCAGCAATTGCCTTAAGAACTGTAAAATAGTCCTTCTTGGCAAGCAGATAGACCGGGTGAGTGCGGGTAGCGAGCCAGTGACTTGATTGTTTCACAGGCACAATACCTTCGGGCCAAGGCTTACCAGAATTCAGCGTAAATTCCACATAATTGCTGGTCAATTCTTTGCCGTCAAGGCTAAAGACAGTCACCAGACGCTTGAGATAAAACGGCAGACCGTTAGGCAGGCATTCCATGCAGGCCAGTTCGGTAGCCAGCGGTAAGGTTGCCGGGATCTGTTCTGCCAGGCTACGTGACGAGCGGGTCTGTGCATAAAGAGTTAAAAGATCAAAATTGGCGCTTAGGAAAAGCAGCGGAAAACTCATAAAGGCGGCAAATACCAGCCGTGTGTTTCGAGTCCAGAAGGCGAACGCTGCAAGGAGTGCAACAATACCGAACGTTATCGCCATCGGCAAGAACGTGGGCATAAAAAGCTCAACGAGCTCATGTTTATACTGAAATCTGCTTTCGAGTAGTTCAGGTTTAAATGCTATCAAGCCGAACAATAATGCCGCTATTATACTCAACAGCAGCAGCGATATAGTCCCGCGCCGAACAATGCGGGCAGCCCGTCCATTACTGTGGTCCAGCGCCTCAGCGAAAACACGCGCTGTCAGGGCGCCGAGAGCCAGCACTGCTGTAAGAATGTAGCCGGGTAATTTCGATTGTGAAACCGAAAAAAACAACACAACGACGATGGCCCAGACGACAAAAAGACGATCAGCGCGCGACCAGCGTTTCCTTTCCTGCCAGGCTGCGGCAATGGACTCCGGCAGCAGGAGACTCCAGGCAAAAAAAGTGCCCGCAATGATGGGCGCATAGAAATAGAACGGAGCGGTGCGGCGGAATTCGCTGGTGGTAAAGCGTGCAAGCGATTCCCTCATAATGCCGTAATAGGGGAAGTCCGGGCGAAGCAGCGACAACCCGACAAACCACGGCAACACAATAATCAGAAAAACCGCCCAATTACGCAAAGCGAATGCCCGCTTCATCGCTTCCAGACGTCCTTCAACCCCATTAAAGGCGGCGATTACCAAAGTGGGAACAATAAATCCCACCGGGCCTTTAATCAGTGTTGCAATTCCTGCCGATAAAGCGCCAATAAGATACCAGCGGTTTCGCTGTTTTTCTTCGCACTCCTCCGCCAGATAGCAGGCAAAAATGGTGGAGCATACAAAAAAGGCCAAGGGCATGTCAAAAATGACAAATCGCGAAAATGCAATATAAAGCGGTGTCGTGGCCACGATAAGCATGGCAAGAATTGCTGTACGCTGATCGTATACTCTTTGGCAAAACAGGAACATCACCACCAGCAGTAAAAAACCAAAGCAAGCGGAAGATAGCCGGGCTGTGCCTTCTGATTCGCCGAACAATGAGAACGAAAGCGCGATAGTCTTGAAGTAAAAAGCAGGCTTATCGAGATAGGTTAGCCCGTTATATGTTGGCACCAGCCAGGAATGTGACTGGCTCATCTCCCTTGCCACTTCGGCGTTGCGTCCCTCGTCCGGCGAGATTAACGGCAGCCCTCCCAGGCGAGCGAATAACATATAGGCGCTCAGAATGAAGGAAAAAACCAGAACCCAGCGCTTTGACTTGATATCCGGGATTCTATCGGCATCAGCAGCGTGGCTCACTTGTGAAGAATAAAAGGTCATAGTTTTTATGTATATTTTGAGGGTTAACTAGGGTAATAAGAGGAATGCCGATTTAAAGGCTGGCTACCCTGATAAATATATTATATCAAGTGTATAATTGACATGCGCCCAATAAATATAAACTGCAAAGTTATTTTGCGTCAGTTAATGATTCACGAGATTTAGCTCACAACTTAAGCCGTAGAAGCAATAACAAACGGCCTTCGTAGGAGCGTCTTTAGCCACATACTTGGGACTTAAATCGTAGTTCAAATTTGGTAGTACGAGATAATGCATATCCTTTACAAGCGCTATTGCAAACATACTTATATACATATTAGCTCCCACTACCCTGTTTAAATACCTTGCCGACGAGACACGCTTTGGGCGGCGACAGGTTTAAAGCATTTTCAGTAGGTCGTCCATCCAACTGGTAAAGTTAATCCCAATGCGCTAGCTGCATTAAAACGCCACGCTATTTCAAATGAAGGGTTTTACAGTCGGTCATGGGAAGAATTTGACGATAAAGGCATTGATATTGCGATTACCGTTTTGTGATAAGGCGGCAGGAGAGGTTTGTCCTGTTTATCTGAATAGCACGATCAAAACGCACTGTGGCTTAGCTGACTAGCCTCATGTCGCTGGTTGCTAGGAAATTATCGAAGTTGTTTTCGAGAATGCTTACGCAGTACTGGAAAAACGAAGTTGCTTTGTCGACAGGCAAAAAAAATGCGGCTGATTAAGCCGCATTAAAAGAAGGATATAAGGCTCTGAAAATTCCGAGGAGGAAGTTTGCATCTCAAGAGTTGTATATATAATAGCGACAAACTCTAACGGATGTAATGTGGCATATTGTCGCGTGACAGATTGTCGCAGGGAAGTCAGATAATTTCTTGCATTTGATTGCTAAGTTTTGCAAATTCGATGAGAGACAACATTTCGGCTCTTAACGCGGGATCGATATTCAAAGCGGTAATAGCATCTTCGTCTATGAGTTTTTTTAATGAATTACGCAGTGTTTTCCGGCGTTGCGAGAATGCTTGCGTCACTACTTTATTAAATTTTACCATATCATTAATTTTAACAGGCGGCTGTTGATGCGGTGTAAGTCTGACAATTGCCGACATTACCTTAGGAACTGGAACAAAACTTTCGGGCGGAACTTCAAATAACAATTCTGTTACACAATAATATTGCATCATGACACTGAGTCTGCCATATTTTTTACTGCCAGGCGTCGCGCAAATCCGGTCAACCACTTCTTTTTGCAACATAAAGTGCATATCTTCAATACAAGAGGCGTTATCCAGCAAGTGGAACATTAACGGTGTTGAAATGTTATAGGGCAAATTGCCGATGATGCGCAGTTTTTCGTTATCTTCAGCCAGTGCTGAAAAGTCGAATTTTAAAGCATCGGCACTGTGAATTTCCAGATGATCTTGCTGCCTGAATTTGTCTTTGAGCAACGCCACCAGATCTCTGTCGAGTTCAATCACATCAAGACGTAATCCCAGCCTCAATAAAGGCTCGGTTAGCGCGCCTTGTCCAGGACCTATCTCAACCCAGTGTTCATCAGGTTTTGCCTGTATGCTGGAGAGTATGTTGTAAATGATGGTGTGGTCATGCAAAAAATTCTGACCAAAACGTTTTCGTGGGGTATGCGCCATTTTATCAAGAATTGCTATTTGCCATTAATAATGCGGTTTGCAATGCAAATTGCAGACTGCCGAGGTCAGCTTTACCTGTGCCAGCCAGATCCAAAGCCGTGCCATGGTCAACTGAAGTGCGGACAATAGGGAGCCCCAGTGTGATATTGACAGCCTGCCCAAACCCCATATATTTAAGTACAGGCAGGCCTTGGTCATGATACATGGCTAATACCGCATCCGCAGAGGCCATATATTTGGCCGTAAATATAGTATCCGCAGGGAGTGGTCCCTGAAGGTTAAAGCCCTGTTGGCGAAAGCCTTCAAGTACCGGTTCAATAATGTCGATCTCTTCACGGCCCAAGTGGCCGTTTTCTCCGGCGTGAGGATTAAGTCCACACACCAGTATTTTTGGGTTATCAAGATTAAAGCGTGTGCGTAAATCATGATCCAGTATGCGAATGACGGTTCGCAGGCGCGTATGAGTAATGGCTGGACTGACTTCAGCAAGCGGTAAGTGAGTCGTAACCAAGGCAACACGCAATCCCGGTGTTGCCAGCATCATAACCGGATGTCCTCCCGTAATCCCGGCAATATATTCGGTATGACCGCTAAAGGGGAAACCTGCATCATTGATAACACCTTTATGTACGGGGCCGGTAACCATCGCATCAAAAAGCCCATCCATACAGCCTTTTGTTGCTTTAGTAATGGTTTTTAATACATAACGACTGTTTAGTGGGCTTGTCTTTCCGCATTTAACTGGGTCTGCGAGTTCAACTGGCAGCACTGTCAAGCATCCTGCTGTGTGGGCCATTGGCGGCAAAGAACTGTCAAATTCGTTTATCTTGATAGAAATGCCTAACTGTTTTGCGCGCTGTGCCAGCAATTCGGGGCTGGCTATCGCGATGAGTTGGCAGGGTAAATCCTGCTGTGCCAGTTGGAGACAAAGATCTGGTCCAATGCCCGCTGGTTCACCGGGTGTTAATGCAATACGCGGTACTTTATTTATAACCATTTGCCGTAAAGATCCAGGAAAAGTTTATAATTTTACAGTATAAAGTCTTCGTTGCTTTAAAAATACTAGCAACGGAATAGCCTGCGTAACCCGACGCGTGTTACAAACTAAGAGACTATAATTGGCCCAAATTTATGTGCTAACTCTATAACCCTAACAAAGCTGATTGCAATATATTTGCAGTAAGATCTCCGCCTTTTGTCCTGACATAATCAAAAACTACCGGTACAAATTGATCGACCATATCAGGGGAAAGATTTAACGTCTTAAAAGTTGAAGCCAGTCCCGCAAGATTACCATAAGCATTACTGCTATCGCCCATGACGGATGATACGCTGCCAGCCAAGCCACTCAATGCTCCCGATTGTTTAGGTACGGCATTTAACAGGCTATTCATCTCGGGTACAGATTGACTTAATTCTGCAAACTGTCCGGCATCCAGTTTACCTTTGGCCACCTGAAAAAGAGCTCCGGCTCCGCCCTGCGCCTGTTCATTGGTAATGCCCAATTTTTTTACCAGAGTATCCGTCAAACTACCTTGCATGGCGATTTCTTCTACATCGGCCACTTCTTTTGCTCCCGACTGTACTGACTGAGTGGCTTGCCTGGCGGAATCCACTGTTTTCTGAACAGCAGTTAGCCCCTTGTTTATCGAGTCCATACTGAAACCTTCTGCATTGACTGCACATGACAAACCGGCCGCGAAAGCCAGAAAGACGGATTTATATTTATAAAGAATTTTTTTATTGTTCATTTTTCTCCAACTATTTTAAATGCGATCAATTAAGGTGCTTACAAACTCCTGATTCTGCCCTTCGACTAGATTTTTAGTCCTGAGCGGAACCTAAAAACGGTGATTGTATTAGATTTATCCGCGTTTCCTTTTTCGTGATGAACCCTTCAACTACGCTCAGGAGAACCTTGTCGAGCCATATGCTTGCTTTATTGTAAGCACCTCAAATAATTTTTATAACAAAGATACCGCCTCTATTTTAGTCATTGTGCCACAGTGATATACACTCAAGCTTATCAATCAAGCGCTGAGGCGCAATCGCGCGCCAGCACATCGCCATGCTAACAGAAAAATATAACACAGGGATTCAATAAAATCGGTCTTGATTATGGCAAATTGTAAATGAAGTAAAACGCGCCGAATATGTGCCTCCCATTGAATACCGCTTGAAAACAACACAAAATTAGCAGCTAAAATGATTTTGATAATCTTCCATTGCGCGTCTAATCACTTCGTGTGCTTCATCCCGCCCATAGACATGAGTTATTTCACAGATGCTCTTTTCGCTCGGAAGATGTTTATAAGTCAGAAAGTAATGTTTCAGCCTATCGATGTAAGACGCCGGACAATTGGAGACATCATCCCATTGCCGATAAAACTCATCGCCTTTCATCACGGCAATAATCTTGTCGTCCGCCTCGCCATCATCCAGTAATCGAAATCCGCCGACTGGAATAGCCTGTAACAGAATATCGCCATGCGTCACACTGCGTTCGCTCAAAACGCAAATATCCAACGGATCGCCATCGCCTTTAGTAACTGCTTTTCCCGATTTCAATGCTGCATAGGCCGCAACTTTTTCGGCACAATAGGTTTGCGGAATAAAACCATAAAGGGTAGGAATCATATTGGAAAATTTTTGCGGTCGTTCTATTTTAAGATACCCGGTTTCTTTATCGACCTCATATTTAACTGTATCAGAGGGAACAATTTCAATAAATGCAGTAACGATTGTCGGTGCATTATCGCCCGGTTTAATGCCATGCCAGGGGTGCGCTTTGTATTGGTTATTCATTTTTGACCACTATTGTTAATTAAAGAGGAATGGGGTTCATTAAACAGAAATAGGCGCCTTGATATGCTCATGCGCCTGATAATTTACAATTTCAAAATCATCATACTGATAATCAAATATTGATGCCGGTTTGCGATTTATTTTTAAAGTGGGCAGGAGGTAGGGTTTGCGAGTTAATTGCAAATTAGCCTGTTCCTGATGATTTAGATATAAATGCACATCGCCGCCTGTCCAGATAAAATCACCTACCTCCAGAGCGCTTTGCTGAGCCACCATATGCGTCAATAACGCATAACTGGCGATATTGAACGGCACTCCCAAAAACGTGTCACAGCTGCGCTGAGAGAGCTGGCAAGACAACTTGCCGTTGGCAACGTAGAACTGAAAAAAAGCGTGACAGGGCGCCAAGGCCATTTTGCCCTGCGCTACATTCTGTTGCGGACTCATGCTTTCATCGGGTAAATCCGCCACATTCCAGGCAGATACAATAATTCGCCGGCTATTGGGTGTTTTTTTAAGCTGTTCGATGATCTGCTGAATCTGGTCAATATGCCGGCCATCGTGCGTTGGCCAAGAACGCCACTGATATCCGTACACAGGGCCTAATTCGCCTTGTTCATCAGCCCATTCATTCCAGATACTGACATTATGCTGATGCAAATAAGCCAGGTTGGTCTCGCCTTTTAAAAACCACAGTAATTCATGAATAATGGATTTTAAATGAATTTTTTTTGTGGTAACCAAAGGAAACCCTTGTTCTAAAGGAAATCGCATCTGATAGCCAAAAATGGATAGCGTGCCACTGCCGGTTCTGTCGCCTTTCAGGTTTCCTTCGGCGAGTATTTTATCGAGTAATTCTAAATATTGCTTCATGCAGTTTTTTCACGGCTATTGGGATTTTAAAAAAATTCTTGCCTTCTTTAATAAAACAAACAGGCATTATTAGTTTTGTTTAGAGAAAGGTACACGATGCTCACTACCCGGCTCAGATAATTATGAAGTCAATTTCTTGAATAGCCAGTAGTTTTTTAGCCCGTTAAAAATTGATCGGCATTTGCTGTTGTAGCACAAGCTATTTGTAAGGCATCCGGTGTTCACAGTGAATTTGAAGAGTCTGCTCTTAAGTTTGTAGCAAAATTAATTTAATCGCATCTGCGGTAAGTTCTATTATTTGCTGGCTGGGTAATTTAAAAAAACCCATTATAACTTGTCAGCAAACCATCATTTTTCACTTTGAGCGGTAATACGCGACATTCAAAAAAAGCTTACCGCGAAACAACCAGTTGCGTTTTATTTTGCAATGATCGAGTATTTTACCTTGTTACTGGTGCGATACGGTCAAATAAATGATACTGAAAGCATCCCGGAAAATTTCATGATTTATCCCATTCATCCCTTAATACCAGAAATCTGTATTGATTTCCCGTATTGTTTCGCTCACACATTTGGCAAATTTTGAATAAACTCCTGCTCATTATATTTTTGTCTTCACTCCGAAAAATCAAGGCTGCCGTCATTTTCATCGTCTTTGCGGCTTTTTTTTCTGAACTTTACTGCTTTTATCTGTGCCTGTTTCGGATAGTAGCCTTTCTTGCCTTCATTCCGCTTCAAATCTCGGCATATCATGGCTGGCGATAAGACCGGTAATTCCACTATCGTTTTTTTGGTTTTTACCTGCTTTCTTTAAAATCTCAATCTGGTATCTTTGTACCTGGTTTAGCTGTTTATAGCTTCTCATACGCCTTATCGTCTTTGGCCGGATTGAAAAAAGTGCGAAACTATATCAATTAGACTTCTTCAAATCCTATAATTACCGATCGTATTTTTAAGTTGGATGTAAAAAAACAAATCACCCGATATGCTTGTATCTTAAGGGCAAGCAATGAACAAACCGCCATTTTTAAAGAAACTTCATTTATGACTGCTCCTATCCACCATTCCGTCCAGCGCCACAATCGCCAGACACTCTTCGTCGCAATTGCGCTGGTATCCGGTATTGTCGCAGGCGAATTGCTCAATCTGACTATGGGCGCTTCTGGAATGGCCAAACCAAGCCCGATGTTAAATCAAATCATTGAGATTTTTTCCGTATTAACTGATATTTTCCTGCGTCTGGTTAAAATGATATCGCACCCCTGGTGTTTTCCACTTTGGTCGTCGGCATGGCCAAGATGGGCGACATTCATACCGTCGGTCGCATTGGTGCTAAGGCGCTGTTATGGTTTTTTTCCGCTTCAATTGTCAGTTTGTTATTGGGGATGTTGCTGGTGAACATATTTGAACCGGGCAGTTCTTTGCATATGACTTTACCAGCCGTTGGTACGGAGACTGGGCTGCCCGAAGTCAAGCCAACACTGAGTAATTTTGCCGCGCATATTTTCCCCAAAAGTATTATCGAAGCGATGGCGAATAATGAAATTTTGCAAATTGTAGTGTTTTCGATGTTTTTTGGTATAGCCTGCGCTTCTATCGGGGATCTGGCTAAACCAACTGTTAAGCTGCTCGATTCATTGACACACATCATGTTGAAAGTAACAGGATACGTTATGCACTTTGCCCCGGTAGCGGTATTCTCGGCGATCGCTTCGATTATCGCGCAACATGGACTTGGTGTGCTCCTGTCTTACGGCAAATTTATCGGTGAATTTTATATCGGATTGTTGTTACTATGCGGCTTGCTTAGCTGTGCCGGTTTTCTCTTCTTAGGGCGTAAAATATTGTCCTTTCGCTGTCCTCTTTATTGCTCAGGCTTACGGTATCGATATGCCGCTTGCCGATCAGCTCATCATGCTGTTGGTCTTGCTGTTTACCAGTAAGGGCGTGGCAGGGGTGCCCAGGGCTTCGTTGATTGTTATTGCAGCTACTCTGTCGATGTTTCGTATTCCCGAAGCCGGCTTGTTGCTGTTACTGGGTATTGATCAAATTCTGGATATGGGAAGAAGCGCCACCAATGTATTCGGCAACAGCATTGCAGCCGCGGTAGTTAGCCGCTGGGAAAAAGCACTGCGTAAGCGTAGCAGCTAAACTTTAACTGCTACGCTTGATCTATATTATCTAAATTAATAACAGAGTGCTACCTGCTATTGGCAAACATGACGATTATTAAAGTTAAAGAATTTGAAAAAATTGTACCTTGGTTTGCTTTCCGGTTTATTTCTAACCAATTTATCTCCGTAAACCAGAGCGATGATTTCTCTTTTTGCTTCCAGCCAGTCACGAATTTCATTGCCAGGATAAAAACCGCGTTTTTCTGCTTTGTAATAAGCGGCAACCGCTATCATCGCTTCAATGTTAATGGGCTCAACTGAAGATCCAACTGCTGGCGGAGTTGGCAGGGTAAAACCGAACTTTATCAGGTTCACAATATCCTGCGGTGAACTTCCTTTGATGCCAATCTGAGCGGCTTTTCGCTCTGTCAGGGTACCGAATAGGCGATCCCATAGCGACAAAACAGCGCCATAGTTGCTGTCATGCTCACTACGTTGAGTCGAATGGTGAGTACGGTGCAGAGACGGAACGATAATTACATGTCCCAATAATTTTTCACCTTTAAAGGAAATATTGGTGTGATGAAACATTACAAATAGGGTCGTTACTGCTTCACTGATTAGCACCATCACTTCTTCTATGCCTAACATGATAATCAGAATCCCTTTCAGGATATTAGTGATAAAAAGTTCCAGAAAATGTATTCGAAATGCTGTTGAAACATTCAAATAAGGATCGTTGTGATGCACCTTGTGAAACATCCAAAGAGAATCAAAACGGTGACAAGCTTTGTGCCAGAGATAAATTAACAAATCGAGCAATAAAAACGACAGAACTGCTTTCCATACAGGGTTGGAAATATTGTTAAGTAACCCTTTGTCTGAATAGCGTTTGGCCAGCATCAATAAGGATGAAGCCGACACTAAAGACATAGCGATACTGTTAACAATGAACAGGCTAAAGTTTGTTTTATAGGACTGATACAAATGTTTTATTGGCAGTTTTATTCTTGGCACTTGAAATTCAAGGGTTGACAGTATGGCGAAAACCATAAGTAGAGTTAATGCCAGCCCTTCTCCTAGCGCCATCGTTGGCCAATTGAAATTTAATTCAATCAAAGTAGTTGGAGTTAACATAGTCTTTTCCTCACTATGGGTTGATATACAGAATAACTTTAAATAACGTTAATGACAGTGTCATGACAAAAGGCTACACCATAAATATTAACTATTACTGAATGAAATAATTATTAATCAGTAAGAATACTCAATAACCTAACTTGATTAGGCAGAGTTTCGAGCTATCTGATGATGCAATTGCATTTGTTATTACCTACTAAAACAAATAGCAAACTCTATGCCATTAGTAATGTTGGGTTCGCGCATTCCTGCTAAAAAATCCATATAACTCAGGAATGATTAGTATTTAAACTATTGAACATTCATTTGAAATAGGAGGGCAACTGCCAGAAAAAGGGGGGCGAACAAATCGCATTTACTATTTGAACCATATTAATATCAATCGAGTGCAATTGTATCTGTTTTATGCACCAAAAACGCATATTAAATATTTATTGTTTCCAAATATAATACATATTGTTATTTATAATGTGATTTTCTGAAGGAGGTTAACTTTGTAAGAGTGTCTTTTGTCGTGGATTAAAAGCTAAAATATTGCTCATGCTGTAAACAATTAAACAATGGCCGCTATACATAACCTAAGATCGTTAAATATGGATTTAGCGTTCTTAAATGCAGTCGCCATACTCCATAATTAAAAGCCGGCAGTCAAACAAAGTAATGGGGAATTGCGTGCTAATAAAAAAGCGTAAGCCATATTCTACAAACAGATAAAGGGTTATAGTGCGTGCAGCGCTAGCCCAAATTTTATGGCCGGTATTTGCAGAACAGCGCCAGACCGATGGGGTCCACCAGACGATAGGAAGAATCAGCATTCCGTGTACGGTCTTCCAACTGGCTATAGTGTAAGTTACGCTCATTACCCGGTAATCAATGTAATAAAGAATACTATTGACTAACAGGAAAAACGGCCAAAACGCTTGCCATAATGTCATGTTGCCTAACCATGCCGCGTATAAAAATTGATACCAGCCGTTGTTGGGCTTATCAATAGGGCTGTTATTAATCGCAGGCGTATAGAAATAAACCAGAAAAAAATAGCGCTACAAAATATTATTGTTTCAACGGGTGAAATTAAGCGGGTATAAGTAAATATAATCGGTAAGGTATTAAAAAACATATCTAGTTCTAGCCTGATTACCGCATGTAAAAGCCGGCAGATGAGATTTAAAAAAACGGGAAAAATATGCACCTACTATTGTCGCATTTTTCACCAAAAACAAGACAATCACCTCATTGACGCACTAGAATAACTCAACCGCTATCAACTCACTCGTCTATTTTGCTAAATATCATCTGGATTTGTTTTTTTCTCGCCGCTTTTGTTACCGCGCTGTTTAAACTGGTGTTCCTGGGCGACCAGCAGGTTTTTGCGCAAATCATGGAAGCCCTGTTCAGCCAGTCGAAATCGGCTTTTGAAATATCGTTAGGTTTGACCGGCGTATTGGCCTTATGGCTCGGTATTATGCGGATCGGAGAAAAAAGCGGATTTATCCTGTTATTAACGCACAGTCTTACGCCTTTATTTAGCCGCCTGATGCCGGATGTGCCCAAAGATCATCCGGCATTAGGCGCCATCGTCATGAATATCTCCGCCAATGCGCTGGGGCTCGATAACGCGGCCACGCCGTTAGGCATCAAAGCGATGAAAGAGCTGCAAACACTCAACCCGACCCCTGAAACCGCCAGCAACGCGCAGATTCTGTTTTTGGTTATCAATACTTCAGGCGTTACATTGTTTCCAGTGACAATTTTCACTTACCGCGCCCAATTGGGCGCGGCCAATCCTACCGACGTGTTTATTCCGATTTTAATAGCCACTTATATATCGACAGTAGCAGGCTTGCTCGCTGTTGCCGCTGTACAAAAAATCAATCTGCTGGATAAAGTAATCGTGGCTTATATGGGTGGTTTTACGCTGGTTATCGGCGGTTTACTGGCGTATTTTTCCAGTTTGCCGCAACAGGTTATGCTCCAGCAATCCGCCACTATCAGCAACGTCATCCTGTTCTCATTAGTCATTATCTTTATTCTCGGCGCAATTAACAAAGGCATTAATGCCTATGATGCGTTTATTGAAGGCGCGAAAGAAGGCTTTCAGACTGCCATTACCATCATCCCTTATCTGGTCGCAATGCTGGTTGCCATCGGTGTGTTCAGAGCCAGCGGCGCGCTGGATATACTCGCCGATCTGGCGCGGTTTATCGTGCATTATTTCATGCTCGATGACCGCTTTGTCGACGCCTTGCCCACCGCGTTAATGAAACCATTCAGCGGCAGCGGCGCGAGAGCGATGATGATCGACACGATGAAAACCATGGGGGCAGATTCATTTGCCGGGCGCTTATCGTCGATCGTACAGGGCAGCACGGAAACCACCTTTTATGTACTGGCTATTTACTTTGGCTCTGTGGGTATCAAACATATTCGTCATGCCGCAACCTGTGGGATAATAGCCGATTTTGGCGGCATAATCGCCGCAATCTTTGTTGCATACTGGTTCTTTGGATGATTGAATGAAAATCCACCTGAAAACACTCGGCTGCCGTCTTAATGAAGCGGAACTGGAAACTTGGGCGCAAGCCTTTCAAAAATCCGGCCATCAATTAACCCGGCAAGCTCAAGCTGCTAATCTGATTGTAATTAATTCCTGTGCAGTCACGCAAGATGCAGCCAGAAAATCGCGTAATCTGATACGCAAAATACACCGCGATAATCCGCAAGCCAAGCTCGTCGTTAGCGGTTGTTACGCCACCTTAAATGAGGATGAGGCTGCGTCATTAATGGGTGTTGATCTGGTCGTCAGCAACCGGGACAAGGATCAGCTGGTAGAAAAAACCTTAACCGGGCTTAACATGGACGCTATGCCCGCTATGTCCACAGAACCTGGCGAAATCTCGTTGTTCACGCGCGGCAGGCAACGCGCCTTTGTCAAAGTACAAGACGGTTGCCGTTATCGCTGCACGTTTTGCATTGTCACTGTGGCGCGCGGGGAAGAAATGAGCCGCCCCGTGCAAGCGGTTATCGAAGAAATCAATACACTGCACAGGCAAGGTATCAACGAAGTCATCCTCACCGGTGTGCATTTAGGCGGCTATGGCAGCGATCTGGGCAACAACCTGTCCGATTTAATCAAGGCTATCCTGGCTAAAACCGACATTCCAAGGCTTAGACTCGGCTCACTGGAGCCGTGGGAATTGCCCGGCGATTTCTTTGAGCTGTTCCGGAATCCACGCCTGATGCCGCATTTGCACCTGCCGTTACAAAGCGGTTCGGACACCGTGCTGCGCCGGATGGCGCGGCGCTGTAAAACTGAAGAATTTGCAGCCATCGTCAGCCAATTGCGAAGACAAATTCCGCATTTTAATATCACCACCGATATCATTGTCGGTTTTCCCGGCGAAACCGAGCAGGAATGGCAGGACAGTTTTGATTTCATCAAACAAACCGGCTTTGGCCATATCCATATTTTCACCTATTCCAGCCGGGAAGGGACCAAAGCCGCCACATTGCCGAATCAGGTTGCCAATGAGATTAAAAAACAGCGCAGTCGGCAGCTACATCAATTAGCCGATGAAATGAAGCTAAAGTTTTGCCAGGACAATATCGGCAGTGAGTTTCCGGTATTATGGGAAGGTTACAATGAACCACTTGAAGGCGGCAAACAGCGGGTATTCGGCTATACACCCAATTACCTTAGAGTAAGTTGCGTAATAGGCAACAATCAATCGATTGAGAATCATACTATTACGGCGAGATTAACAGCTGTCGGGGGATTGTCCCTATTTGGGAAAATTGTAGGCAGCATCCAGTCTTGATCATGCCTTGAATATCAGTTGTTTTTCCATATGATTTATTCAAACCCTTTCTGTAGGACAAACGGCAAAGGTGGCTGCGTGGAATAACTATAATACCAACAACTGTTCAAATTCTTCAATCGGCACTGGCTTACTGAACAGATAGCCTTGGCAGGCGGGGCAGCCATGCTGCTCCAGAAAGTCACGTTGCACCTCCGTTTCCACTCCCTCAGCAATCACTTCTATCCCTAGGTTGTGGGCCATACCAATGATGGTTTGCACGATGATTGCGTCGGTAGATTTTACAGCGATGTTGCGAACAAAGGATCGGTCAATCTTCAATTGGTCCAGCGGCAACTGAGTCAGGTATGAAAAAGATGAGTAGCCGGTACCGAAGTCATCCAGTGAGAATCGGACTCCGATTTCCCTGAGCGCATGCATCTTGGCTATAGTATCATTGATATTGTCGAGTACTAGACTTTCCGTGAGTTCGAGCTTGAGCAGCTCAGGGTTGATCGCGTTACTGCTCAGCGCCTGCTGTATCTGCGCGACAAAATCCGGATGCCGGAACTGGCGCGCACTGACGTTAACGGCAAGCTGCAAATGCCGGTTATCCGAATTGCCCTCCCAAACCTTGAGTTGGGCGCTGGCGGTATCCAACACCCACTGGCCGATGGGGAGAATCAAGTTGGTTTCCTCAGCCAGTGGGATAAATTCCAGGGGCGAGACCAAGCCTCGCTCAGGATGTTGCCAACGCAGCAGCACTTCGGCACCGACGATCAGGCCGTTGCGGTATACCTGTGACTGGAAATAAAGCTTGAATTGATTTTGCTCCAGTGCACGGCGCAACTCTTTCTCCATGCTGACCCGGGCAGTCACCATCGCCTGCATGGTCGGATCGAAGAAGCGCAGTGTATTGCGTCCTGCCTTTTTGGCCTGATACATAGCGAGATCGGCATGCCTGAGCAGTTCCTCGACTGACTCCCGCTCGCGATACAGACGAATGCCGATGCTGGCCGTACAATGGTGTTCATAGCCATCGAAGTTGTAGGGATGGGCGAGAGCATTAAGCACCTTTTCACCCACCCGTTTGGTCAGCATGGCGGCTACTTCTGCTTCTGCACTCAGGTCTTCCAGCAACACCACGAACTCGTCGCCACCCAGCCGCCCCACGATGTCGCCTTCGCGCACAGTGGCACGCAGGCGTCGGGCCACCTCGACCAGCAATTGGTCGCCGACATCATGGCCGCGCGTGTCGTTGAGCGTCTTGAAGTTGTCCAGGTCCAGAAACAGGATCGCACCATGTAAGCCGTTGCGGGCCGCAGCGACCACTTCCTGACCCAGCCGGTCTTGCAGCAGGCGGCGGTTGGGCAAATGGGTAAGCGGATCGTAATAGGCCAGGCGGTGGATCTCGGCTACCGCATCCTTGTTCTCGGTGATGTCGGAATATGTACCGACGTAATGGGTAATGCTGCCGTCGGGCGCGGTGACGGCAGCAATGCTCAGCCACTCGGCGACAATCATGCCGTTCTTGCGCCGGTTCCATATTTCACCCTGCCAGTAGCCCGTCTCCCTCAGGGTGCTCCACATGGCTTGAAAGAATGACTTATCGTGGCGCCCGGAACTGAGCAAGTGCGTCGTCTGGCCAATCGCTTCTTGTGCACTGTAGCCGGTCAGTTTGGTAAATGCCTGGTTGACACGCAGGATGACGGAGTTGGGGGTGGTGACGATCATCGCTGACTGGGATTCGAAAGCAATGGCGCTAATGCGCAGTATTTCTTCCACCTGCTTGCGCTCGGTGATGTCCCGAACGATGGCAATACCCCCCACGATCTTTCCTGTTCCATCACGGGACGGTGCGCAGGTCATGTCTATCCATATGCTGGTATCGCTGAAGGTGGCGCAATATTGGCCTTCATAAAAAACCATTTCGCCTTTCAGGGCATTTCTCGAAGCAGGGAGGATAGACTGATCCTTGAGAGTTTTCATGTCCGAACCGACAATGCCGTCAACTGAATTGTGCAGAATATCGGCGAAGCGCTCATTGCAATAAGTAATAACGAGGTCCGTGTCGAAATGAAAAATGCCAACTGGCGAATGATTCAGCAGCAAACGATAGCGTTCCTCGCTTATTCTCATTGTTTCTTCGCGTGCGGCTGCTTCGAGATGTAAAACAATGTTTTCGGTTAGGCTACGGTTAATACGGCGCAAGCTGATGATCATGAACCCTAAGTACAACATTCCCGCCATGCCCATTGCCACAAACAAGCTGTCGCCTGTGACAAACAAGCGAATTATGATTGGCACGAGAGATGTAATGGAAAAGACAATTGCACTGACCAGATCGGACGAATACGCAACCACACCACCAGCCGAGAGACCTGCCAGCATAAAGATTAAAAACATCTGATGCTGCGAACCATTAGTGGGGAACATCAGAAAGCCGGCCGAACCCCACACCACACCAACAGCCAGAACACCAAGACGAAACCTGATCAGCCAGACATGAGTTGCGGTGGCGTCATCCACAAAGGAGCGTCTATAAACATTGACAAGAGCCGCCCGGGAAAACGCGACCAACACAACGAAAGAAAACCAGGTAATAAGCGTAGAAGATGCAATAACTTCTCGCTGCATATAAATAAGAATCGCTGCGAGTAGTGTACTTGTAAGCAGTGAGACATTACTCGCAGCAAACAGCTGTCGCAACTGCTCAGATTGTACTGATGTCTTATTGCCAAGGTTGTTCATCACTTATTTATTTAGTGGACAGATGCATCCCTAACGACTGAAGTGGGTTTGAGTGGGTATAGGAACAAGAACCTGGATTATGCACAGAGCTGATCGTTACATCAGCAAGTTGTAAAGAATGAGCATCAGCTTCTAGCCGGACTGAGGCATTCATTTTAAGCATTTTCCAATATAAAATGAGTTTTGAGCGTACTTTATTCCTAACGAAAATAAGTTTGTTAAATACACTGGGTGCTTTTTACTCAAACCATTGTGATCTGTTAATAATGAGTATTGGATGAGTGATAATATCGGATTTCGGCCCTATTTGGCCCGCCCAGTCTAATTTATGTTCTATGTAAGAGGTTAGCTGTAAAATCCATTAAAGCAAGCAGACAGATATACTGAAATACAAAAAAACCTGCTCACAATTCGCTTCAAAAATCATCAATAAATAAGTATATTTCAGCCAACAGTATCACAGACATGGCCTTGATATACAAGGCTCATTATTTCCTCATCTAACAAGCTGAATTGGGTGTGATTACCAAGGAGGAACAGGCATTGGCCTCGCTTTAAAAATATTTCGTATCTAAGAATTCATCTACTCCAGTCATGATTTTCCGAGTCGTCAGCCTAAAGATATCCGGCACCTGCCAAAGCATTCGCGTCGCTGCGGGTTACTGCATACCCACAACTCACCAAATTCTGGATTGTTTGGCAACAAGACAAACATCAGGGGGGTCGGCAGGATGGTAAATTCTGTTGTGTGAACTCAAGCTGCAGTGGCAACTGTGCCAAGTTTTGTTCAAATATAATGATAAGAACCAGGCACGTGTTTTATGATGCCAATTATGTTCAAGCGATTTATCTGACGTGAAAGTGATCTATCCGGCAGTTTGCAGAGATACGGATTTAAGTCAGCACGGCGCCGGCCTTGAATAGCAAACTAAGGGGTTCAACACAACATGTAACTTTGAATGGTTATCCGGCGAGGATAGAAATTGGATATATCGCCAGTTGCAGCAGCCGAGAAGGATTTCCCGCAGATCGATAAGACTATAGGGGACCTCTAATAATTCAATTTTGAAAAATTTGTACTTATATTTTTCAATGATTTACATTCATAAATCTTATGAAAAAAGCTATTTTTAGAGGTTCCCTATATATGGATTTTTTTGCAGTGCAATAATATTGTATTACCGTACTGTATTTGTTTTTCCCCCCGCTGTGTTGTTTGAAAAAGGTTGTAAAACTATGCCTAAGTGACGATCTTCTACAAACTTCAAAGAAAGGCAATAGTTGCAAGATCATTCTTCTCTAGTGGACCGGATGGATTCCATTCTGGTTTTCTTGAAAAATTCTGGCGGGCGCATATCATTTTTCAAGTGACTCGCATAAAATCCAACAGCGATTGCTCTGAAAATATTCATATAATGTCATAGTCGCCCAATTAGTAAAGCTATTGCCGGACCCGCATTCCTTACTGACAAAATGCCGTGCTTAACCAACTTGATAAATCACCAACATCCTGCAATACGCCATCGGGGCTGAGGTAGTACACATGGTTATTGATGGATGAAACGCCTACATAAGAATTTGTATTACTATAGTAGCGATAAGTATAAGGCGATTGAAATTGTGAAATTGCTCCGGCTGGTGAAAATAAGTTTGAGTATGCATTTTCCGCCCAATTTAGAAGACAATCCAGGTTTTTGAGAAAATTGGCATTATCCAGCCATGGCTTGATATAAGCATAATAACTGTTAAAATTGCTGTAAAAATTCAATTGGTAGTTATTTTCCGGGCCGCCGGATAATGTGCCCTTCCAATAGGCTGATCCGTTTGTTACGGAAAAAAGTCCAGAACCACTGCTGCCTCGCTCTGCCCCTCCATAATCAAAATTAACCTCGTTGAGCAAATGTGACCTCCCTGTATCAATTTCTTGTATTGTTTGAAGCAGCGCGGTTACCTGACCTTCGCTGACCATGGTATGGTCTCCTTCGGGATGATGTACACCCCAAACATGATCGCCGACTTGAATGCCGGTATCCCAACCGATGAAAAAAACATCGTCAGGCGGCGATGAATTTAATATAAGAAAAGAGGCATCCAGATTAAAATCGGTCCCCAGCAACTCGGCGCCGCCAATAGTCTGTGCATACCGGCTATCGGTGGTGCTACCTCTGCACGATGTTGCCTGGAAAAACCACTCAAATGAAGCCGTATCGGCGGTAGACTGGTCGGCAATACAATGGTTGGCTGTAGTCAACCAGGGTATTTTCGTACTACCTTTATCATTCAGTAGTGTTCCTGTACATAAGAAAGAACCTCCATTGTTTATAAAATGGATTTGTGCCGTTGCACTCGCTGCTTGTTCCAGCGCGGGATAAACATCTGTATTGCCTGCCCAGCAAGCGAGATCAAATTCTTGTTCCTGAGCTAATCCCAAACTCTTTGTATTTATACCGGGGTTGCTGCCACTGTTAAAGCCGTCAATAATAACGTTAATAGCATCGATACTAAAATCCAGTTCCTCAGGAGACCTTGTGTCGTTAACGAATATCTCAAGATCAGCCCTGTCGCCATTTGTGACAGGTAGCCAAATTGTTTTTTTATGAATGGATGAATGGCCAATCGGTCCTAATAGCAAGGCGTCCCTGCTGCCCTGTATACGGAATTCTATAGAAGGTATTGCTTGTCTAAAAACAATATGGTACCGCAGTCGTTTAGCCTGATCAGAAAAAAGCTGTATGCGAGCAACGTAGCCATTGCTTACTGATTCCCAAGGCAGTTGCAAGGCTGTTACCTTTGAAGGCAGCTGGTATACAACCCCCGTTTTATGAACTCCGGCGATAGGTGATGTTGAATCGGCCTGAATTTCAGGCAAATTTATTGTGAAAGATTGAGTTCCCGTGCCCAAAAAAGCAGATGCAGTAGAAGTGCTCGCGCTATTTCTAATTATATGATTCTGTTGCACAGACTCAACTCTATCTGCATGTGCTTGCAAAGCACCAAGCAGTGAAATTAAAAAAATAAAGAAATATTTATTCATATCCATCGCCTCAGTTATTTTTATAAAGGATATTCTATATGTGCAATTTAAATCATTATGCTATGGAAGATACTGATATTATTTCAAATATCAGCATATTTTGAGGTCAAAATTGTTTCAAGTCCTTTTATATAAAGAATTTAACTCTTTATTTAGGTAGTATGCACAAGTAATACCGCCGGTTTTTTGATTTGGTAATAGTGACAGATATTCAAATGATGGCTCCAATATGGTTGGTAAATTTTCTTCTGAAGGTCAGAGAGAATCCCCACGTCTTTCTCAATTAATAAACTGCTGGATACCTTAGTCCTCAGCCATTCTTTTAATGACGGGTAAAGTTTTTCAATTTTACTCTAGCGTCTTCATTCGTAAATCGCGATTCCATAGGGCGAGACCAAGCATTTCATTTTTCTTGCCATGATGCAATTTTCTATTTTAATGTTTCCTGGTCCGGAATGAATGCGCCAATCCAAACATTGACGAAAAAGGATGCTCAATTCTATTTCCGCCCCATTCAACCAACTACCCTGCTAGGGTGTGTAGTGTATTTCCAATCTAACTAATATTCTTTACGCTTGTTCAGGTTCGAATGCCTTATAAAAAGAAATGTGCCCAGTCCGCAGCCATTTTTTGGCCTGATACTCCCATTTGTCGCTTACCCGCTAACTACCCATTAGCAAGCCATGTCAACCGCAGGGCAAAAAAAAACCCGGACAGGTGTGTCCGGGTTTTGCAATTAAGAGCTTGGCAATTCCCTACTTTCGCATGGCAAACTGCCACACTATCATCGGCGCTAAGCGGTTTCACTTCCGAGTTCGGGATGGGATCGGGTGGTTCACGCTC